>JAAEZO010000284.1 GCA_018222825.1 Gammaproteobacteria bacterium | reverse complement strand
GCTCAGGACTTTACCGGCGATGGCAAACGGGACATCTGGTCTGAAGACCCCACCGACGCCCTCGCCTCCACCGCGGCTTATCTGGCCCGCTTCGGCTGGCAGCAGGGCGCGCCCTGGGGGGTAGAGGTGTCGCTGCCTGATGGCTTCGATTATTCTACCGCCGATCAGGGCAACCTCAAGCCGGTCGCCTACTGGCGCAGCCTGGGCATAACCACCGTTAACGGACAACCGCTGCCCGACCATGGCGAGGCCGCCATACTGATACCCGCCGGTGCCCATGGCCCGGCCTTCGCCATCTTCAATAACTTCAAGGTGATCCGCCGCTACAACAACGCCACCTCCTACGCCATGGCGGTAGGACATCTGGGCGACAAACTGGCCGGAGGTGGTGAATTCCGCTCCCCCTGGCCCCGGGATGAACGCGCCCTGAGCAGGACAGAAAAAGAAGAACTGCAGCGCAGGCTGACCGCCAGGGGCTTCGATACCAAGGGGACCGACGGCGTCATTGGGCCCAATACCATCAACGCCATCCGCGCTTATCAGCAGTCGCTTAATCAAGTGGCGGACGGTTATGCCAGCGCGACACTACTGAAACAACTGCGTTAATACTCCCGGCAGGGCGCTTGCTCGGGCCCTGCCCCTTACATATTGTTTATATTTAACGCAACTGATTGCTTTGACAGCAATTTATTGTCGCTAAACACCCAATTATTCATAACTCATAACCAAATCGATTAACGATCAAGTCGGATCTGCTGCTAGCATCGCCCGCAATCGATATTATTTACTGTTCACGGAGTCACCATGCTGATTGTGTTATTCAATCTGGCAGTTTTTTTATTGCTGATGCTGCTGCTGGGTAAACTGTCCCGCCGTGGCCAATCCCTTTCTCGCCAGGTACTGACCGGCCTGCTGTTCGGTGTGGCCGCCGGTTTCATCATGCAGACACTGTATGACGCCAACACCATTGCCCGCACCCTGGAATGGGTGAACGTGGTCGGCGGCGGTTATGTGCGCCTGCTGCAGATGATCGTGATCCCGCTGGTACTGGTGTCCATTCTCGGGGCCGTGTCCCGACTGCACAACGCCACCTCGCTCGGCAAGATCAGCGCCCTCACGCTGGGCGTGCTGCTGTTTACCACCGCCATCTCGGCGCTGGTCGGGGTCTTTGTTACCCACAGCTTCGGTCTCAATGCCGCCGATCTGGTGCAGGGTGCCCGCGAACTGGCCCGCGCCGAACAGCTGCAGGCCCAGGTAGCCAGCGTGGCCAACCTGTCGATGCCCCAGCTGCTGGTGTCCTTTATTCCGCGCAACCCCTTTGCCGACATGACCGGCGCCAGCCCCACCGCCATCATCGGCGTGGTGGTGTTTGCCGTGTTCCTCGGTCTGGCGACCCTGTCGCTGCTGAAAGACGAACCCGAGCTCGGCCACCGGGTCATTGGTGGTATCGAAGCCCTGCAGGCACTGGTAATGCGCCTGGTTCGCCTGGTCATGAAACTGACCCCCTACGGTGTGATGGCACTGATGACCAAGGTCATCGCCGGCTCCAACCTGCAGGACGTAGTCAGCCTCGGCGGCTTTTTGCTGGCGTCTTATGTGGCCATCGCCATCATGTTTGCGGTACACGGCCTGCTGCTGACGCTGGTGGGCGTTAACGCCAAACGCTTCTTCACCAAGGTGTGGCCGGTGCTGGCATTCGCCTTTACCAGCCGCTCCAGCGCCGCCACCATACCGCTGAACGTGCAGGCCCAGACCCGCAAACTGGGCGTACCGGAAAGCATCGCCAACTTCTCGGCTTCTTTCGGTGCCACCATAGGTCAGAACGGTTGTGCCGGTATCTACCCGGCCATGCTGGCGGTGATGATAGCCCCCACCATGGGCATCGATGTGCTGGATCCGCTGTGGCTGGCGACCCTGGTCGGGGTGATCACCCTCGCCTCTTTCGGCGTGGCCGGTGTGGGTGGCGGCGCCACTTTCGCCGCGCTGATCGTATTGCCGATCATGGGAATGCCGGTAGCGCTGGCCGCCTTGCTTATCTCCATCGAACCGCTGATCGACATGGCACGCACCGCACTCAACGTCAACGGTGCCATGACCGCCGGCACCATCAGCAGCAAGCTGCTGGGCCAGACCGACGAAGCCATCTTCAACCAGGATGAAGAAGCCGGCACCGCAGTACCCGCCGCCGGTTAACTTCACCCTTGCTGATATAAAACGGCGCCTGCGGGCGCCGTTTTT
>JAAEZO010000283.1 GCA_018222825.1 Gammaproteobacteria bacterium | reverse complement strand
ACCCGATTCAGGGTGCCGTGATCACAGTGCCGGCCTATTTCGATGATGCCCAGCGCCAGGGCACCAAGGACGCGGCCCGACTGGCCGGTCTCGAGGTGCTGCGCTTGCTCAACGAACCCACCGCCGCCGCCATCGCCTATGGCCTGGACTCCGGTCAGGAAGGGGTGATTGCGGTGTATGATCTGGGTGGCGGTACCTTCGATATCTCCATTCTGCGTCTGCACAAGGGCGTGTTCGAGGTGCTGGCCACCGGCGGCGACTCCTCCCTGGGCGGCGATGACTTCGATCATGCGCTGGCCGACTGGATTCAGCAGCAGGCCAATATCAGCGACATGACCCCCACCCAGCAGCGTAACCTGCTGGACGCCGCCTGTGCCGCCAAGCAGGCACTCACTGACAGCGACAGCGTCTCGGTAAGCTGGGCCGGCTGGCAGGGCACTCTGACTCGCGCCGACTTCGATGCGTTGATCCTGCCCTGGGTCAATAAGACGCTGATGGCGTGCCGTCGGGCCCTGAAAGACGCCGGCGTCACCGCCGATGAAGTACGGGAAGTGGTGATGGTTGGCGGCTCTACTCGGGTGCCGCTGGTGCGCAGTCGGGTTGGCGAGTTTTTTGCGCGCGAACCCCTGACCAGCCTGGATCCGGACAAGGTGGTCGCCATCGGTGCCGCCATTCAGGCCGATGTGCTGATCGGCAACAAGCCGGACAGCGACATGCTGCTGCTGGACGTGATTCCGCTGTCGCTGGGGCTGGAAACCATGGGCGGCCTGGTGGAGAAAATCATTCCGCGCAACACCACCATACCGGTGGCCCGGGCGCAGGAATTCACCACCTTCAAGGACGGTCAGACCGCCATGGCCATTCATGTGGTGCAGGGCGAGCGTGAGCTGGTGGCCGATTGCCGCTCTCTGGCCCGTTTCAACCTGACCGACATTCCGCCGATGACCGCCGGTGCCGCCCACATTCGGGTCACTTTTCAGGTAGATGCAGACGGTTTGCTGTCGGTCAGCGCCATGGAAAAGTCTTCCGGGGTGCAGGCCGCCATTGAGGTGAAGCCGTCGTACGGGCTGAACGAAGCGGACATCGCCACCATGCTGAGCGCGTCTTTCGAACACGCCAAAGAAGACATAGACGCGCGCATGCTGGCCGAACAGAAAGTGGAAGCGGCGCGGGTGATTGAAAATATCGTCAGCGCCCTGGCCACCGACGGTGACGAACTGCTCAGCGAGCAGGAACGCGCCGAGATCCTGGCCTCTGTCGAGTCGCTGCAGCGAAGCGCCGAAGGACAGGATCTGGAAGCCATCAAGGTGGCGATAGAACAAACCGACAAGCAAACCGCCGATTTTGCTGCCCGCCGAATGGATGCTTCCATTCGTCGCGCACTGGCCGGCCAACGAGTGGATAAGGTGTAACGATGCCGAAGATTGTTTTTCTGCCCCATGCCGAGCTGTGTCCCGAAGGGGCCGAGCTTGAAGCCAAACTGGGTGAAACCGTACTGGATGTGGCCCTGCGCAATGGTATCGACATTGAGCACGCCTGCGAAAAGTCCTGCGCCTGTACTACCTGTCATGTCATAGTGCGGGAAGGCTTCGACTCGCTGGAAGAAAGCTGCGAGCTGGAAGACGATATGCTGGACAAGGCCTGGGGACTCGAGCCCGAGTCTCGCCTGGGATGCCAGGCCCGGGTCAGTGAAGAGGATCTGGTCATCGAGATCCCCAAATATACCGTGAACATGGTATCCGAAGGTCATTGAGCGGGGAGGGCGTATGAGTCTTAAATGGACCGACAGTCGTGACATCGCACTGGAGCTGATGGAAGCTTATCCGGAGACGGATCCGAAAACGGTGCGTTTTACCGATCTACATCAGTGGATCTGCGAGCTGGAAGACTTTGATGACGATCCAGCCCATTCCAGTGAACGCATCCTCGAGGCCATCATCATGGTCTGGATGGATGAATACGAATAAAGCTATAAGCGAAAAGACAGCTGTAAGCACTAAGCCGTAAGCTGTCAGCTGCCCGAGAGGTTGGCAGTATGGTGTTTACGGCTTCCGGTTTTGCAGACGCCGGTTTGTTTGGTACAAACCATCAAGTTTCTCGGAATGTATAAGCACGAACAGATCCTGCAGCCGTGATTGTGTTACTTACAGCTTATAGCTGACAGCCTGTCTCTTAGTCACAAGTTTTTGTTGATCTTAATGATGTCATCAGGCAAAGCGCACTGCTCAGCCGACACGCCGTAAACCCCTCCCTGGGGG
>JAAEZO010000282.1 GCA_018222825.1 Gammaproteobacteria bacterium | reverse complement strand
GAGCTGGGACCTGTGGTAACCGGACTGCTGTTTGCCGGCCGGGCCGGTTCGGCACTGACCGCCGAGCTGGGGCTGATGAAGGCGACCGAGCAGCTCTCCAGTCTGGAGATGATGGGCATAGACCCTCTGCGGCGGGTAGTGGCACCGCGCTTCTGGGCCGGTGTTATCAGCATGCCCTTGCTGGCACTGATGTTCAGCCTTATCGGTATCTGGGGCGCCAAGCTGGTGGGTGTCGACTGGCTGGGGGTGGACGAGGGCGGTTTCTGGTCCACGATGCAGGCGGCGGTCGACTGGCAGCAGGATATTATGCAGGGGATGATCAAGAGCCTGGTGTTTGCCCTGGTGGTGACCTGGATTGCCCTGTTTAACGGTTTCGATGCACAGCCGACGGCGGCCGGGATCAGTCAGGCCACGACCCGTACCGTGGTTCATTCTTCTCTGGCGGTACTGGGGCTCGATTTCGCCCTCACCGCCGTCATGTTTGGGTAAATAACAATGAAATACAGCAAACTGGAATTCAGCGTCGGCTGCTTTATGCTGGCCGGTATCGGGGCCTTGCTGCTGCTGGCGTTCAAGGTCGCCGGTGTCAGCGTTAACGGCCAGGGAGAAAGCTATACCCTTTATGCCAAGTTCGATAATATCGGTGGCCTCAAGGTGCGTTCGCCGGTCAAGGTCGGTGGTGTAGTGGTGGGACGAGTCACGCAGATAAGCCTGGACTCAAAGGATCAGGTGCCGGTGGTGACGCTGATGGTGAGCCGCAGCGCCGGTGAATTTGCCGAAAGCAGCACGGCGGCCATCCAGACTTCGGGTCTGCTCGGTGAGCAGTACCTGGGGCTGACCCCCGGTTTTGTCGATGAAGACATGGGCATCGGCATGCTCAAGGACGGCGATACCATAACGGATACCCAATCGGCGTTGGTGCTGGAAGAGCTGATTGGCAAGTTCATTTATTCTATCGGCGACAACTGAGCCGAAGCCCACTTCCTAGGAGCCAATGATGAAAAAACTACTGATATCGGGGCTGTTGATGCTGGCCGGATTCTGGACCTCGCTGGCCAGCGCCATTTCGCTGGAAAACCCCTATGTGCTGGTGAATGACGTCGCCCAGAGTACCTTTGACCGACTGAGCCGACAGCAGGCAGAAATTGCGGCTAATCCGGAATACCTGCGCACCATAGTGCGGGAAGAAATGCTGCCGGCGGTGGATGTGCGTTTTTCCGCCTATCGCGTGATCGGTAATCAGCTTAACAACACCACGCCCGAGCAGCGGGATCGCTTTGTGGCGGCCTTCAGCGACTATCTGGTGGTGACCTATGCCGATGCTCTGGCGGCCTACAAGGAGCAGCAGCTGGACATAGGTACCGGTACCGTCGCCAAGGGCGAAAAGCTGGTCTCGGTACCGGTATCGGTGCTGGAGGCGAACAAGCCGCCGATCAAACTCGAGTTCAAACTGCGCCAGAACGGCCGTACCGGCGAGTGGCGAGTATTCGACATGGTGGCCGAGGGCATCAGTCTTCTGTCTGCCAAGCAGGCCGAGCTGAGTGGTCTTATCCGTCAGAATGGCATCGACAAGGTCACCCTTCAACTGCAGGCGCACACCGAAAAGCCGGTGACGCCGCTGGAAAGAACCCAATGAAACTCGAACGGGAACTGACACGGGATATGCTGCCGGCCTACTGGGCCGAACGTAATACCCTGTTCGGTGCCGAGCGGGCAGACCTGAGCAAATTGAAGCAGATCGATTCGGTCGGCCTGGCTTTTCTGGTGCAATGGAGTCAGGCGCTGGCCGCCGGCAACAAGGCGCTGACCCTGATATCCCCCCCGACCAGTTTTTATCCGCTGGCCGATTTATACGGCGTCGGTTCATTGTTTGAACTGACCGACAATCCTTCCGGGAGCCAACATGGATCTGAATAACGAAGTCGAACGTTTACTGCGGCAGGCCCTGCCCCTGGACGAACTCTATATTAAAAGCGAAGGCAGCCATTTCGAGGTGATTGCGGTCTCCGTCGAGTTCACCGACATGAGCCGGCTCAAGCGGCAACAGGCGATCAATGGCCCCTTGATGGAACTGATTGCCCAGAATACCATCCATGCGCTGACCGTGAAGACCTTTACTCCCGAGCAATGGGCGCGGGAACGAAAATTTATTATGCCTTCCTGAGCAGGAACCGAAATGGATAAATTTAAAATTCAGGGACCTTGCCGGCTTGCCGGCGAAGTGACCATCTCCGGCGCCAAGAATGCCGCGCTGCCGATACTCTTTGGTAC
>JAAEZO010000281.1 GCA_018222825.1 Gammaproteobacteria bacterium | reverse complement strand
TGCGTACCCAGTTTCCGGAAATGGGAACCAACTACCTGTCGGTGATGATCAGCCTGGGGCTGGTGATCTGGCTGGCACTGAAGATGGGTGTGGCGGCACGACCAACCGCCGAATAACACCATTCGGTAATGAAAATGACAATGCCCGCCGCCATGGCGGGCATTTTTTTAGCTGTCGGTCACCACCGGTAGGTTGGCGTTGCCACCCCATTCTGTCCAGGAACCGTCGTAAACGGCGATTTGCCGATGGCCGGTCAGATTGGCCGCCAGGGCAAGAATGGCGGCGGTCACCCCCGAGCCGCAACTGCAGATCAGGCGCTGTTCGGGCGTCAGCAGCGACGCCAGTTTTTGGGCCAGTTGCTCCCGTGGCAGGAAACGGCCCTGTTCCAGCAGCTCGCTAAAGGGTAGGCAGTGGGCACCAGGCATGTGCCCGGGACGAACACCGGGGCGCGGATCGGCGGCCTGGCCGCTGAAGCGCTCTCGGCTGCGGGCATCCAGCACTCGGGTGTCAGGCTGTGACAGAGCCGTTTGTACCTGAGTCGCATCGGCTATCCAGTCGGCCTGCCGATGGGCGACAAAGTGACCGGGTGCAACCTCGCTCGGCTCCCCTTGCTCCAGGGCGTGCCCCTGCTGTATCCAGGCCGGCAGGCCGCCATCCAGCACCGCGACATTTTCGTGCCCCATGGCCCTGAACATCCACCAGGCTCGCGGTGCGGCGAAGATGCCGCTGCTGTCGTAAATCACGATGTGATGATGATTACTCAGGCCCAGTTCCGATACCTGCCGCGAGAATTGGACTTCAGATGGCAACATATGGGGCAGCGGGCTGTCCTGATCCTTGATTTTACTGTCGAAGTCGAAAAAACACGCGCCGGGAATGCGCTGCTGGCGCCATTCCTGCTCTCCGGAACGTTTGGCGGCCGGCATATGCCAGCTGGCGTCCAGCACAACCAGATCCGGATGATGAAGGTGCTCTGCCAGCCAGTTTGAGTCCACCAGTGCCGATGGCAACGGTAAGGTTTTCATTAGAATCACTCCTTTATATCAGATGGTTTTATCCTAAGCGGTGAGACTCTTTCGGGCCAACGTTTTGTACCGCGGAGTCTGACGGGGCTATTAGCCTGTCATTTTGTAAGAGATCTCTCAAGGAACTAGTGGACAACACGTTTTAAGCTGCAGGATTAACGATGTAAAAACGAAAATTTCCAATTAAATCAAAGGTAATTTTCGTTGTTGTCTTACGGGCCGAACTATTGGTCTGCTTTTCAGTCTTGAGGCTTTGGCAAAGTTATCTATAGTTAGTAGTGCAAGGAGCAAGGAAGTCGGTCAGGAAGACAGGCTGCCAGGAAAGGCGAAAGGAACCCCGCAGGATGCGGTCAAGGACACCTCCAGGACGGAGATAGTCAAGCGACTCAGGATGAATCGCAGTCAGGAAGACCAGGACGCCCCGATGGATCGGGAAGAGGAACACCTTAAGGATAAGGTAATTTGTCAGGGAATGCAGGGAGCAACTTGGTTTACGGATTAACCATACGACAACCCAAAAGGGGGTGACATGATGTCACCCCCTTTTTCTATTTGTCATTCCGGCGCCGGAGAAGCATGAGCGAGTGGATTTCGGTTTATCAGGCGGCCAACAGCCTGGAAGCGCATACCCTGAAGGGATCGTTGGAGGTGTCGGGTATCCGAGTGCAGTTGCAGGGCGAAGCCCTGTCCGGCGCGCTGGGCGAACTGCCTGCCAATGCGGTGGAAGTGACCTTACTGGTGCAGGCGCGAGATTTGAAACAGGCCCAGCTCATCCTGGAGCCTTATCGGCAAGGTGCCGGTCCTGCCTGGTATTGCCGACGCTGTGGCGAGCACAATGCCGGTAGTTTTGAAATCTGCTGGCAATGCGGCCAGGAGGCCGAGACAACCGAACAGTAAAGCCTGAATGTATTCTGGTCACCAACCCAGAGCAGAGAGCAGCTTAGTTTGTAGCTCAATGTTTGCACATCGGCCAAAGGGACAGCTCCACCGACGCGCTATGAATACGTCCCTGAAGCGGAAGGTCGGCAGAGCTGCTCCCCTTGTCCTCCTTGAAGCTCCGGCTTTACCTGTTTGTGCTGCCAGTAGCTGACTTGGGCATCAAAAAGAGGCAACACGGTTGCCTCTTTAGGTAACAAATCAATTGATGACCAGAAGACAGGATTTGAGCTTAGCGCTTCTCTTCGGTGATTTCTTTCAGGCGGGCTCTGTGGTGATGCATGGCAAAAGAGCCGAACACCAGCACCGCCAGATAATCCTTGA
>JAAEZO010000280.1 GCA_018222825.1 Gammaproteobacteria bacterium | reverse complement strand
GGCTCACGCGCCGTGATCACCCTGGATGGCAAGTACCTGCCTTACAAGCCGTTCTAATCACCAATAAGTTGTTTTGATGATTCGGTAAAGAAAACGCCGGTGCTGAGCACCGGCGTTTTCGTTTATGTGCGCATCCTGTTTGCTGGCGCGTTCATATCACTTCGCCGCACAAGCCGGCGCAGGCTTACTGTCCTTCATCCATCAGAATTTGGGTCGCCTGAATCTGATGTTCTTGCAAAAATGCCAGCAGTTTCAGCATGCTGTCGACGGTCACTTCCTTGTCGGAAGCCAGCACCAGCTCGGCGTCTTTCAGCGTTTCCAGCTGGCTGAGCAGCACGGGCTTGAATGTTTTCCAGTCTTCGTATTTTTCTCCCTGCAGTGCCCAGGCGGGGCTGTCGGCCAGCAGATTGATGGTAACCATTTTGTTGTCTTGCACCCGGCTCAGCGCTTCGCTGTCGGTCTTGGGTAAGTCCACTTCCAGCGACTGCAGCGGAATATTGGCGGTGAGCATCAGAAACACCAATACGATAAAGATGATATCGAGCAGCGGTGTGATGTCCGGTGTCAGCGCGCGCCAGCCGGAGTGGGCGGGTTCGGGGCGACCGATCATGGTCGGCCTTCCAACTGCACTCCTTCCAGGTGCAGGTTGCACTGGTTCAGTTCGTCGGTCAGTTTGTCGAGCAAACGATCGGCCCACAGTCCGAACAGCTGGGCCCCGGCAATGGCAGGTAAAGCGATCAGCAGGCCGGCGGCGGTGGTGCTCATGGCCAGGCCCAGGCCGTCGGCCAGCAGCGCCGGCGTAACCGGATCGCCGCTTTCACCGATGCTCCTGAACATTTCGATCAGCCCCAGCACGGTACCGAGCAGGCCCAGCAGCGGGCTTATTACCCCCACCAGCGTCAGTACCCGCAAGCCGGCATGCAGCTTGCGCCGTTGCTGCTGCAGCCAGACCGAGGCCAGATCTTCCCGCGTGCTCTTGTCGCAGTGCTGGTGCCGTACCAGCAGGCTGCAACCTTGCAGAATCTGCGATTTTGGGGCGGCGATCTCCGCCTCGGGGTAGGCATTACCATGCAGCCGCAGGTGACGTTTTTCCTGTTCGCCGCGCAGGCTGGTCCACAACAGAGACAGGCTCCGTTCCAGCCAGAGTGCCAGCGTGAGTACAGAGCAGAGGATTAACGGCCAGCTCATCAGGCCCAGTTGTTGATGTAGTTGATTCAGCAGTGACATGGGTTAGTCCAGTTTGAAGCGAATGGGAATTTGAACACGGTGAGCAATGGCCCGGCCGTTGTCGAGGTAGGCGGAAAAGCGCCATTTGGCAATGGCTTTTAATGCCGTTTTGTCGAGTACACTGACACCGGAGGAGCGAACCAGCTGCCGCTTGAGTTGTTTGCCGCGCTCATCCAGCCACACCTCGATCAGTACGGTGCCTTCCAGTCCTCGCCGGCGGGCCTGGGACGGATAGGGAATCGGCGCCGGCCGGGTTTTGAAACTGGGTGTCTCGATGCGTTTGGGCGTACTGTCCCTGGCGGCGACGGGCTGTGGCTTGGGCTCGACGCGGGTTGCCGGTGCTGCAGGCGGCGGTGACTCGGCCGCGGGCTGAACCGCTGGCGGAGACTTTGGCGCAGGCTGTGGTGTGGGTTTCGGCGCAGGCTTTGGCTTGGGTTTTGGCACCGGTGCCGGTTTGGGTTCAGGCTTGGGCGTCGGTTTTACCATCGGTTCGGGTGTTACCGCGGGCTCGGGCTTTACCACAGGCTCGGGCTTTTTTTGGATCACGGTTGGCAGCATTTGCACGCTGATGGGACCAGGGGCGGTGTCGGATGACATGGAGATGGTCTGATCTTCCTGCTCCATGGCCTGAACCAGCAGTCCATGCAGCAAAAGAGAGGCCATTACAAACAGCGTGTAGCGTCGAACGTTCAAGGTCAAACCCCGAATATAAAAAGAGAATAATTAGGTTTTGTCGCCACAGGATACGGATTTTAAATGCGATGTCTATTGCAAATGGTAATGAGTTGCATTTGTTTGTGGTTGAGTTCAGAAATAAACGTGTGCTGCTATTCGCCGCGATCGTTGCCGACGCCGATGTGAGCCGGGTCCGGGTTATTTTGGAGAGTCGCGTGACGGTCGTATTTGGCCGGGTTCTCGGGTTAATGCCGGTTAGCGAGTGGCCGATAACCTGAGCTGGCGTTACTATTCGCGCAAACGCACTGAAGGAATGAGCACATGGTTGATAAAGCAGAAAAGCAGGCACGCCTGCAGGGTCGGCTGGAGCCTGAAATTCGCGAATTTCGCGATAGAAGGCGCACCCTGGTGCTGG
>JAAEZO010000053.1 GCA_018222825.1 Gammaproteobacteria bacterium | reverse complement strand
GCACAACACCACCGCCAGAATTTTCAGCAACAGGGTACCGGTAATGGTGGCCGGCACGGTACGTTCCGACGCCTGCAGCGCCTTCAGATCATGTACCTGCTCCGCCTGAATATTGATTTTATGCCGGCTGATCAGCAAGCGAGCCACCGGAGCACCGAGCAGACCACCAGCCACCATGCCGAAGGTGGCTGCCGCCAGAGCGGCAGTAGTGGCACCGGTCACACCCAGCGCCTCGGCTTCGGGGCCAAAGGCCGCGGCCGCACCGAAGCCGCCTTCCAGCGACACCGCACCGGCCATCAGGCCCAGCAGCGGGTGTTCACCCAACAGGGAAGCAATGCCGATGCCCAGCCCATTCTGCAGCAGCGCCAACAACCAGCAGGCCACCAAATAGATACCCAGCACCTTGCCGCCTTTTTTCAGCAGCGCCAGGCTGCCGCCCAAACCGACGGTGGCAAAGAAGGCAATCATCAACGGGGTTTGCAGGGCGGTGTCAAACTTGAATTCGACGCCTCCCCAGTGGCGGGCGGCCCACACCACCAGCGCGAAGCCGAAACCGCCGATAACCGGCGCCGGTACACACAACTGGTGAAGCAGGGGGACCTTGCGTTGCAATACCAATCCCAGCATCAGCAACAAGGCGGCCAGCGCCGTGGTGTTCATCACGTCGAGAGTAATGAGGTTCATCTTATTTCCCTATATCTACAACTAATTACGACATCAACCAAGACCGGCGAGTGACACCGATCAGGGTCGACAAACGGTGTCAGCCGGCAAGCCGGGCCAACAGGCGGGCGGCCACACGGGCCGTACTTGAGTGCCGATCCCGAGCCGGGTTCAGCTCGGCGATATCGGCCATCTTTATCTTGTTGCTGGCCTTGATGCGCTCCAGCGCATATTCCAGCAACCCCAGATCCATGCCTCGTGCGGCCGGTGCGCTGACGCCCGGCGCCAGACTGGCCGGCAGCACATCGAGACAAACGGTGACATAGAGCAGGTCCACTTCAGCAATGGCCTGATCCAACGCCGCATTCAGCGGTGCTATATCCCAGTTATTCAGTTCTTCATCCCGCACGATACGGGTATTCAGCTGGCTGGCACGCTCAAACAGCGCGTCGGTATTGTGGTAGCGGCTAACGCCGATACAGGTGTAATGAAACGGCAGCCCCCGCGCTTCGCACAGAGCGGCACACTGGTTGAACGGGGTACCGGAGCTGGCCCGGGCCGAACGACGCAAATCCAGGTGCGCATCGAAGTTGATGATGCCGATGCGAGGAGCGTCCTGCCGGCGGCAGAGGTGATCGACCAGACCACTGAAACTGGCATAGGCAATCTCGTGCCCGCCGCCCAGGCCGATGACCCTGTGTCCGGCATCCATGAAGGCGGCCACCTTGTCGGCGTACAGTGCCTGAGCGGCTTCCAGTTCGTCGCCATGACAATGCACATCGCCACCGTCGTAGAGAGGGGTATCCAGGTGCCAGGCCAGGTTGGCGGTGGCCGAGCGCAAGGCGGCAGGGCCGGCAGCCGCTCCTGCCTGGCCCTGATTACGAACCACGCCGGCATCGGAACAAAAACCCAGCAATACCAGACCGGCAGCCTGATCAGCGACTGTCACCTGCACCTGCTGGTGCCAGCGTCGGGCCAAATCACCTTCTTCATGATCGACTCGCCCCTGCCACAAAGACATGTCGGCGGTGCTATATGTGGTGTGTTCCATTACGACTCCTCACTAGGTTGACTAATAGCTCATGGCGCCCAGACGCGCGGCGGCATCACAGGCCCAGCGAATCCACTGGCTCTGGCTGGCGCCGACCCGCTCGGCGGGTGCCATCAGGCTGATGGCGCCGAGCAGATGTTCCCGGCTGCCCATGACCGGGGCGCTGACGCCCCAGACTCCCTTGTCGATCTCACCCTGTGACACCGCATACCCCTGCTCCCGCACCTGTACCAGCGCCTGCATCATCAGGGTGCGTTCTGCCAACGGCAGTTCCGCCAGTATCTGCTCGCGCAGCGCCTCGTCCATAAACGCCAACAAGGCTCTGGCGCTGGCGCCATGGCGCAACGGTTGGGAATAGCCTTTCTGGTAACAACAGCGCAGGGCCTGAGAACTGTCAATCATCTCGACACACAGCGCCCGATTGCCGGAAATCATCATCAGGGCGGCACTTTCTCCGGATCGTTCCGCCAATTCGGCCAGCAAGGGCCGGGCCCAGGTCAGCACGCTGTTCTGGTGCTCGAAACCGGCGGCCAGCTGAACCGCCATGGGGCCGGGAGCATATCTGCCGCTTTGGCGTTCCTGCACCAGAGACCAACGGCACAGCACCGCCAGATAACGATAGGTGCTGGACAACGGCAGACCGGTCAGGTCGGCGAGTTCGCGGGCGGTAATGGCCTCGGGGGCCGTCACCAGGGATGACAACAGCGTAAACGCCTTGTCCTGAGAGCTGATTTTAATGGTCATGATGCTGTCCTCACGGCGCACATTGCCTGAAAAAACGGCAGTGTAAACTTTGATTCTCAATATATGGGAATATTATGTAAATTTAGTGCTAAGTTTCTAATAAAAGGCAGCATTATTCACCATGATTTAACATTCACATCCGCTAATCTGTCGCCGAATGAGGAAGGGCATCATCGGCATGATGGCGGACATAAAAGCGCCAATTGAGTCGTAAACCAGGAGTGATACCAAACTGATTAAATAACTGATCTTTTCGGTTGCTCTGCAAAAGCAGGACAAAGGGTCAGCTCCGCCGACTCGCCGTGAACCCATCCTTGGGGGCTCAGCCGCACCATCCGTGGTGCGGATGGTCGGCTGAGCAGATCCCTTTGTCCTCCTTGATGCCGCAGAGTCATCTGTTGGCACTACCTGCCGGCAACTCGGAGCTCAGGTGAGGCAACAGAGACGACCTCCCGCGACCGTGAAATGCCAGGGATGGCATTTCCGAGCCCTCAGGGACGAGTTTATGGCGTGTCGAGGGAGGCGGCTGTGTTGCCTCTGAGTTCGGATTTGAGAAAGGCCAGACCTTGATTCAGATCGGTATGCACGAGAAGAGTACGGAAAGGATAAAGAGGGAAAAACAGGCAAGAAAAAGGGCAAGCCAATCGGCCTGCCCGTCATGAAGAATACCAGTTGATTATCCGGGTCACCAACCTGGATAACTGTACTTCGAAAGCAATCTAGGGTCTCGAGTAATATTAAATCCCCGAAAACTCTAAAAACCCAGCATTGATTAACCAATGTTTGATATCGCTCGCGTTATTCCGTTATTGCCGGGCGAAAGCGTGAGGATTCTCACATCGCTACAGGGCGATATCCACCCATACCAGGCGATGATCCGAGCTGGCCTTGCGCTCCGGCCAGCCCCGCCGGTTCCAGAACAGTTCGCCGTCGGTCTCGTCAGGGGCTTGCCAATAAACACCACTGGCCAGCGCCTGCAGGCTACGCCCCGGCAACACATAATCGAGCCGCAACCCCTGACTGTGGGTCCAGAAGCGCGGCGATCCCCGCCGCGACGACATGCCTCTAAGCGCAAAGGCACCGTCTGAGGCGGGTCGCAACCGGCCCAGGGCCACGCTGCGATTAAGCACCGTGTCGGCCAGCAAGGCCTGAATGCCCGCGCGAAAACCGTCGCCGTCCTGCGGATCCGCATTCAGATCCCCGAGGATCACGAAGTCCGATCCAGGATCCAGCCCTCCCCGCTCACCCGCGTCATCCACCAGATAGTCACCTCGCCCGGGGCTCACATAGTCATGCCATAGCCGCAGCTCATCGTGATTGCGGCAGCTGTTTCGCCGCTCAACACCTTCGTCGATGGGCGGCGCCGGATGGCAAGCCAGCAGGTGCAGCACCCGGCCATTGGGCAGGCGTACCGGCAGGTCGAGATGATTCTTGGACGACAGCGGCAACACCGCCAGCGCCTCGGCGCTGTAGTAGCTGCCATACTCGGTCATCGGCAAGCGGGCGCCGGGCATGTCTCGCCATAAAAAGCGGCGAAAACTGCGCATTCGATCGAACAACAGCGGAAAACGCGATAGCACCGCAAAGCCGTACTGACCGTGAAAGGCGCCAAAGCCCAGGCCATCGGCGGGCAGCGCCGGACTTTCTGCTCCATGTAACGCCACCGGCGCCAGCAGGCCGGTATTGGTGGGTACCAGATAGCGATACGGATACTCGATACCTTGTTCGCCGGCGGCCAGATAGTCGTCACAAAACTGCCGCAGGTGGCGGTCGTCCCGGCCTTCGCCGTCGTGATCAAACTCGTTCAGCAGCAGCACATCGGGTCTGATGTGCTGCACAATACGGGCGATATTGCGGGGCTGGCGATGTCCCGCCGCCAAGTCGGCCGCCAATCGTCCCGGTTGGGTACGATCCAGCGCCACATTAAAGGTGGCAACTCTCATTTTTGAAGAAGACATCATGTAGCTGGCTTGCCTTTATGGTTCAAACTGTCATCATTCTTGTATTAATCGCTGTTTTTCAAGGATGAAAACAATGTTCAGCACGATAAGTCTGATTTCGCTGGCGCTATTTGGTTTGCTGTATGTACTGCGCCGTCGTCAGGAAAGTTTTTTGATCACCATAGAGGGCGTTCACCTCAATGTGAAACGGGGGCAACCACCCCAGACACTGATCCGCCATTGCCAACAGCTGATGCAGGATGCCCGCACCCTCAAGGGTACCATTCGCGGCTTCAAGAAAGGCGATGGCGTCGTGCTCAGCTGCTCGCGCAGCATTCCCGCCTCCTATCGCCAGGACATTCACCTTTTCTGGCAACAACAGTCTTGAGCTGTCACCACCGTCAGCGGCCCGTTAATCCGTATCAAAATTGCCTTGCCACTATTGACCTGAACCCAATTTCCCGCTTTGCTGGGGATATTATTCTCGATGAGGTCAAACGATGAAACTGTATCCCCTGTTATTCTGCGCCCTGCTGGCGGCCTGTTCCAGTCAGCCTTCGGTCGAACAGGCCGACAAGCCGGCACCCGACACCAGCAGTCAGTCACCTCAGGAAATCACCCCCAAGGGAGAATTCGCCCAGATTGATGTCAGCCGCTCCCAGCAGGCGATGGACGCCATTACCAGCGGTAATGCCGATACCATCAACGAGATACTGAAAACGCCCAACGAATACGCGCCACCGGTGCTGTATCTGATGTCGGCCATCATGTTCGACAACGACTATCAGGATCAGGCCACCTTCTGGTATTACGCCGCCCAGTTGCGGGCCCGCAGCGACGCCAACAAATCCGGCGAT
The DNA here is from genome assembly GCA_018222825.1 of Gammaproteobacteria bacterium. Lineage (GTDB taxonomy): Bacteria > Pseudomonadota > Gammaproteobacteria > Enterobacterales > Aeromonadaceae > Oceanimonas. Next base: position 12,974 of record JAAEZO010000053.1, on the reverse strand, counting down.
GACACCGCTCATACCGCAGTTAATCAGCTGAATCAACGCTTCGGCATTCGTATTGCCCCTTATTCCATGAGCAACCCGCAACGGCTGCAAAGCATTGTCAGCCAGGTGCTGAAATGGGACAGCGAACAGGCCCGCAGCTACGATCCGCGCTGGATTGCCCTGCAGGGTAAAGACGTGGTCACCGAGACCAAAGTCGACTTCGCCCCTCGTGAAAGATGGCAGGAGATCGACGCCCTGACTCGCGGCCAGTTCCGCCAGGGGCTGGAACAGGCACTGGCCAAATTACGCGAGGCCCCGGCCAAGTAATACATCCTCTTTGTCCTGCTGTGCACATCCCGGTTTTTACCGGGATGTTTTATTTTGTGACCCTGATATTCTATCGCTCATCTTGAGAACGACCGCGTCGCACCTCATATTCCCATACTGCCTTGAACCGTATTCGGGCTCGTTTTATTGACTACCCAAATCACAGGAGAGCATATTCATGAAAGCGTCACCCCATAGTCCGGTCAAGGTCTGGGACTGGTCCATTCGGGTTTTTCACTGGAGTCTGCCGGTACTGCTGTTTTTGCTGTGGCGTTCGGCCGGCGATGATATGGATCAGCACATGCTGTTCGCCCAGCTGCTGCTGGGGCTGTTGCTGTATCGCATCATCTGGGGCTTTATCGGCACCCCTTATGCCCGTTTCAGTCATTTTATCTATCATCCCGGCCGTATTGTCGCCTATCTGCGCGCCAGCCTCACCGCGCACAAGCCGGTGTACCTCAGTCACAATCCGCTCGGCGGCGTCATGGTGCTGGTAATGCTGGGTACCCTGCTGTTTCAGGCCGGCTCTGGCTTGTTCGCAACCGACGACATCTTTTATGAAGGGCCGCTGTACAGCTATGTTTCCGGTGCCACCAGCAGCTGGATGACCGACTGGCACAAATCCTGGTTTTATGATGGCTTGCTGCTGATTATCGGGCTGCATGTCGTGGCCATAGCGCTGTATCGGCTACGCGGAGAAAATCTGGTCAAGGCCATGATCACCGGTCATAAAGAAGCCCCGGCCAGCCAGGTTGCCGATCGACTGGAACACCACCCGCACGCCTTTCCCTGGCTGCGTTTCGTGCTGTCTGTTGCGCTGTCGGCCGGTACCACCTGGACGCTGTTCAACGCCTTCTGATAACACCGCGATCAGGCACAAAAAAGGAGCCTTAAGGCTCCTTTTTTAATTCGGACAAACCGCTTAATCGCGATAGTCGTCGTGGCAGGCTTTACAACCTTTCATGACCTTGCCCACGGCTGCACGCGCCTGGGCCTCGTCGAAGCCCGGCTCGCCGGATACCGCGATCAGCTCTTGCAGCGCGCTGCCAAAGGCCTTGCCCTTGGCGCTGAAGCCGTCCATGTCTTCCCAGGCGGCGGGCAGCATGTTGCTGTCGGCAACGCCCTGGGTGGCCGGCACATAGGTTTCGCCCAGCAGCTTGCCGACATTACCCATGTTCAGCGCCCGCTGGTGCAGCGCCTCGGCATCGAAGTCGATTTCACCTTTTACCATGGCACCCATCACCTTGGCCTGCGCGCCCATTACCTGATAGATGGACTGACGGTACTTGACCAGATCATCCGCCTTGAAGAGTTCAGACTGAGCGGCAACGCTCGTGGCGAACACGCCGCCCATGGCCAGCAGCACGACTTTTTTCAGCATTATTTGCTCCTTGTTCGTTATTTTTGATGCTCATGGCACCGTTTCACATCAATTAGCGACTTACGGTAAACCATCACTTCGGGCAAAGCCACCAACAAAAAGTGAAGTTGCGACGCTATTGCTGCTTAACCCAGATGAGACCGTCGGTATCAAAACCCCGTTCTTTCGCCTGGATCACAAAACGCGCTTTCAATTCCGGGCTGATCACAGGATCGCGCGCCAGCAGCCACAAATAATCGTGGTTATAGCCGGACACAAAGGCATGCTGGTAATCGTCATCCAGCTCAAACACCACGTAGGAGCCATAGAAGGGACCGAAGAAAGATACCTTCAGATAGGCTTCCTGCTCGTCATTCACAAAATAGGCTTTGCCTTCCGCCGCTTTCGCCTCCCCGCTTTCGGCATCAACCCCCCGGTTGATGACTCGAATACCGCCGTCGTCACGCGGCTGATATTCGGCACTCACCTGCTCCAGCCCCCGTTCGAAGGAGTGATCCAGCCGGGCTACCTCATACCAGGTGCCCAGATAACGCTCGGAGTCGAAGTGGTTGACCGGCGTTACTCCGTCCGGCATGCCCATGCAGCCGGACAGCAGCCCGATCAGCAGCAATGATAAAATTCGCATGTTTTCTCCTGTTATGGCCAATGGTGACGGCCCGTCGTTATCGCGAGTGTTGATCCGGATTTTCGGTAATGAAATCAAGCACCGAGAGCATCAGGGTTTGACGCAGTGCGCCAGCAGCTTGACGAAGAAGTCGCTGCCCTTGCGCCGGGCAAACTGAATATTGCGCTCGGGAATGGACTCGGGATCATCGTAGCTGGCCAGCGCCTGTTCCATGCTGGCTTCGCGAATCAGGTGCAGGGTGGGATAAGGCGAGCGATTGGTGTAGTTGGCGGCGTCATCCTGAGGTTCGCCGTCGAAGCAATAGTCGGGATGAAAACTGGCCAGCTGGTATTTACCCTCGAAGCCCTGCTCGAACAACTCGTCATTGGCCATGTCGACCAGATCCAGATAGGCGTAAAAGCCCTCGAAGCCACGAGGAAGGATCACCAGCGTGGTTTCCACCTCCGGCTGCTCATCCAGCAGAACGCATTCGGCCAGCAGCGCCTGCAGCACCCTTGCCGGCTTGTGCTCTGCCACCACCACATAGCGAATGCTGGCGCGCTCCACTTCCCGTCGGGCAAAGGGGCAGAGGTTGTACTTCATGATCACCTGCTTCACCCAATTGGCGGTGTGCTCTATGTATTGCGCTTGTTCGGACTGTTCTGACATGACTCATTTCTCTATTCTGTTTCGACTCATCCGGCCGGAAAATGCATTCACCGCCACCATGGTAAGCCATATTCGGGCCGGGGAATATTACCGATAAATCCGGCCATTATGCTTCAGCCAGCCGCCCCGGTGGCGGCCTTTGGGGTCATGATGGGTCCAATGCACCACGCCGCCCTTGTTATTCCATTCATACTCGCCGTAAAACGCCACCGTATCGCCCACCTTCAGGCCGTCGATGCGCGGTGCCAGATCGATGTTATGGGCGATCAGCAGCGTCTGGCCGCTCGGTAATGCCAGCAGAAAACGCTGATGGCGGGAGCCCTTGTTGTCATCCGCCAGCAGGCGCACTACCCGGCCACGGCCTTCCACCTGCACATCGCTCTGCCGGTTTTGATAGGCCAGTGCGAGCGGATCGCCGGCCGCCTGTGCCGCCGGTAAAAAAGCAAAAAACGGCGAATGCTGAGTCAGGCCACCGGCCAGGCCGAAGCCAAACAGCAGGGCAAGCAGGAGTTTTTTCATTCGTGTGGCAACCTCGTCATGGGGGGTATGTTATTCGCGGGTAAACACCAGATCTGCATAATAGCCGATGGCATTGCCCTTGCCGTTATCGGCGTCGGTCATGATGGCCACCGCCTCGAGATAACGAAAGTCCTTGCCGAACAGCCGCCGCAGATCCTCCTTGAGATTACGCTTTTCACTCACCCAGCCGCCACCGTCCTGTGGGTTACGCAGCGCCAGCATCATTGCCTTGTCGCCCGCAAAGGGGTTGGCCCAGCGCTGCCCCACTCCGGCCTGCTGCGCCCAGACGTAGCTGATGGCCTTGCTGCTCATCCGGGTCCAGCCGTCGCGCACCACCACATAGACCCGCACCGCAAAGTCGTCTCCACGCTTGACGCGTTCGTCGGTCACCGTCGGAAACCGCTCTACCCGCCAACGCCAGCTAAGCCAGGGCGTGGCATCCAGATCGATCCGTTGTTCGTAGAAGAGGCCGGATGCCGCCGCCCGGCTGCTGGCCCGCACCACCGGCTGTTGCAACTGCGGGTCGAACACCAGCCGGTACTCGGTATCGCCGACAAAGCTTTTAGACTCCCAGCCGAGCATGTCGGCCGGGGTAAAGACAAGCGCCGACGCCGGACTACACAGCATCAACCAGCAGCCCGTGGCAACAATTAGGAGGCGATAGCACATAAAGGGGTTCCGCCCGGACATCCTGCGGCCGTATAGGATCGAACGAGCAGACTCAGGCGTCAGGCTCATCATCCCGGTGAACCAGATAGATAAGCACACCCAGAATGGTCATAAAAAAGCGGAACGCATCGGGCACGCCGTTCCACTGGGATGACATCCACATGCCGAACCATTCGCCACCAACTGACATAAAGGCCACCTGCCAGGTCAGAAAGCCCAGCGTCAGACCAATCACCGCCAGCCCCTTGCTGCGGTTGAAGACCTGGGCTGTTTCCCGTCGGTTACGCCACAAGCGCCAGGCCCCCAACAAGCACAGCAGACTGGTCAGGCTTTCCAGCATGATGATACCGATATAACCCAGGTGATGAACCCAGTTCGCCTCTATGGCTCGGTACCGGATGCCGGCATCGGGAAAAATGGTATCCATCAGAAACACATGATGCACAAAGGCAAAATTAGTGTCGTAATCGGTGATGTTGCCAAAGGCAACCAGAAAGGCAAAAAAACCGATGGCGGCCACCATCAGTGTCTTGGATATGCGAACGATCATGAAACACTCCCACTATGAACAGAACATCACAGACAGAAGACGCCTAACCGGCTGGCCTGTCTGTGCCAGAGGTCGGGTTCAGGAAAAACAGAGGTGCTGGATACCCGTAAGAAGCCACATCATGCTAACGCACCAGACACAATTGAACCAGGCTATTTGGCGTTGATCCCATGCTGGCAGCCAAGCCACCCCAGGGCGGTCAATAGCATCAGATTGCCCAGTACCGTCAGCCAGAACACCAGCCGGAACGATGGTTTGCGCGACTTGTGCCGCAGCAGATGTTGCCCCAGCCAGGCGCCCGGCCAGCCGCCAAGCAGGGCCAGCATGTGCAGGGTGCGCTCCCGCACCCGCCAGTCGCCCTTGATGGCGGCGCGCTTGTCCCACCAGTACACGCCAAAGGTGATCAGGCTGAGCACCAGGTACCACAACGCCAGCCCGGCGTAGACCCGAATCATGTGTTTCTCCCGTTGCGGCGGCCATCGCCGCCATAAGCGTCATATGTACCACAGTCCGGCCGTTGAAGAACAAGGCATTGCGTTTTGTAGACGATAGGTCTAAATTAATCGCCATGAACACTACCACCCCCAAACGCCGGGGCCGGCCGCCCCGCCAGCCCCGCGATAATCCCGACACCCGCGACGCCCTTATTCGGTGCGGCGTAGCAGTGCTGACCGAGCAGGGCTTTGCCGCCACCGGTATCGACGGCGTGCTGAAGCAGGTGGGGGTACCCAAGGGTTCCTTTTATCACTACTTCGACAGCAAGGAAGCCTTTGGCCAGGCGGTGATGGCACGCTACGCCGCCTACTTTGCCGCCAAGCTGGATCGCTGGCTGCTGGACGACCACACACCGCCGCTGCAGCGCATTGAGCACTTTATGCAGGACGCCATGGCCGGCATGGCGCGCCACGCGTTCCGGCGCGGCTGCCTGGTGGGCAACCTGTGCCAGGAAGTCACCATTTTGCCGGCCAGCTACCGCGAACAACTGCAGGCCATACTGCAAGGCTGGGAACAACGGCTGGCGGCTTGCCTGCAACGGGCCGCCGAACACGGCGACATCGCCGCCGATGCCGACTGCGAACGCCTGGCCGAGCTGTTCTGGATTGGCTGGGAAGGCGCCGTGCAACGGGCCCGCATTGTACAGAGCGACGCCCCCATGGCGCTGTTCGGACAGGAATTTCTGGCCCGGCTGCCCCGCTGAGGCCTTTTTTCACACTTATTTATAGACGACCAGTCTAAATAAAAGGAGCACGCTTATGTTCAACGCCATTCTGATAAGCAAGGCCGACGACCAGACACCCCAGGCCGCCCTTACTCAACTGAATACCGCAGATTTGCCCGAAGGCGAAGTCAGCGTGCGGGTAGAGTGGAGCACCCTCAACTACAAGGACGCCCTCGCCATTACCGGCAAGGGCCCCATAGTGCGCCGCTTTCCCATGGTGCCGGGCGTGGATCTGGCCGGGGTGGTGGAGCACAGCACCAACGACCAGTGGCAACCCGGTGATCGGGTGCTGCTGAACGGCTGGGGTGTGGGCGAAGGGCACTGGGGCGGACTGGCGCAGCGGGCCAGCGTAAAGGCCGGCTGGCTGACCCGGCTGCCGGACACCCTCAGCAGCCGTCAGGCCATGGCCATCGGCACCGCCGGCTATACCGCCATGCTGTGTTTAATGGCGCTGGAGCGCCACGGCCTGACCCCGGCGCAAGGCGAAGTACTGGTCACCGGGGCCAACGGTGGCGTGGGCAGTTTTGCAGTCATGCTGCTGGCCCAACGGGGCTACCGGGTGGTGGCCTCCACCGGCCGGATGGAAGAAAAGGACTACCTCACCGCGCTGGGGGCCGCAGAAGTCATCCACCGGGATACCCTCTCCGCTCCCGGCAAACCGCTGGCCAAGGCCCGCTGGGCGGGCGTGGTGGACTCGGTGGGCAGCCACACCCTGGCCAATGCCTGCGCCCAGACCATGGAAGACGGCCTGGTGGCCGCCTGCGGTCTGGCTCAGGGCATGGACTTTCCCGCTACCGTGGCGCCCTTTATTTTGCGTGGTGTCACCCTGCTCGGCATCAACAGCGTGACCCGTCCTCAAGGCGAGCGGGATCAGGCCTGGGCGCGATTGGCCGAGGAACTGGACACCGGCCTGCTTGAACGCATCACCCGGGAAATTGGCCTGAGCGAGGCCATAGATGCCGCCGATGACCTGCTGGCGGGCAAGGTGCGCGGCCGGCTGGTGGTGGACGTTAACCGCTAGGCCGCTGCCGGCAGGATCAGAAACTGCCGGCGGACAGCAACTGCGGGTTAACCACCAGGTTTCTTACCCCGTGAGCGTGGTCTTCGTCAAAGGTGTTGCCTTGGCACCACTCACCCACAGAGCCGATATTCACCTTGGTGACCTTGGGGTGCACTCGCCAGGTCACCTGAAAGGGCGAGCCCTTTTCGTTGTAGCCCGGACCTGTGGTTGAGCCGGCGTACTGCACCGGCTCACCGGTGTTGGCGGGAATGTTCAGGCCCTGATGCCGCCCATTGCGCACACCGTGGGCGGCCAGCTCGCCAAAACCGGCGGCGCTGTCGTCGTTCACCAGCACATACACCTGGGCTTCAACCCGCAGTTGCGGGTTCTGGTTGGCCTCGCTCAGACAGGCGCCCAGAGTGGGACCAGGCTGCACCTCGGCGGTGGAATGGACATAGTGCACTTCAATGGTGTCACCGGGCTGCAGACTGCCGTGGGCGCCGGTGCAGATCTCGCCGTCGACCGGCGCCAGCTCCTGAGCGCTCAGGGTGCCGGTATAACGGTAACCGCTTTCATATCCCTTGCCGTCGCCATGGCCGGCATATTCGGTAAATTCACCGCCCTTGTGCTCGGCATTTTTGTGGAAATGAATGTTGCACAAATTCATTTCAGAGGCGGCGGGCGCCGAATTAAAAACGGTGTTATTACTGCCGGTAAGAGATTCAATATCTCGTGGTGACTGAGGGCCAAATCCTTTGCCACCCGTGCTTTGCAAAAGGCGTTGTCGTTGCTCGGCAATTACCTCGCCGGAAACCGATTCCCGAGTATTTTCGGCCAGGGCTTCGAGGGGCATAAAAGAGGTGCTGGCAATGGCAAAAAGGGTGGTGGCTCTCATTCTTTTCCTTGTTGATACGATCAATTAAGGACTCGAATGCTATCCACTCCTTTCTTACTGTCAACGCATCTCATTCTCGAAAAAAACAACAGAGACCAAAGCTGTCGCGACCTGATTAATAAACTATCCCCGTGCACGCCAATTCGAATAACCCGAAATGAATACTCTGTTTTTTAATGGCTAATGACGACATATGAGCGCGGTATTTTCATTATTCCGCGCTCGTTTATTCCCCGATTTCATGTTCGTCATTCGTCACTTTCTGCTTGCGCTGCTGTTGTTGCAACCGCCACAACTGGGCGTAGCGACCGTCCTGCGCCAACAGTTGCTCGTGGCTGCCCTGTTCGGCGATGCGGCCATCCTGCATCACCAGAATGTGGTCGGCGTCGACGACGGTGGACAACCGGTGCGCGATCACCAGGCTGCTCTGGCCGCGAGATACCTCGCGAATAGCCTGCAATATGCTTTGCTCCGAGCGGCTGTCGAGGGACGAGGTGGCTTCGTCGAACACCAGTATCGGCGGGCGCTTTAAAATGGTACGGGCAATGGCCACCCGCTGTTTTTCACCGCCGCTCAATTTAAGCCCGCGCTCCCCCACCAGGGTGGCGCTGCCTTCGGGCAATTTGGCAATAAACTCATCGAGGTGAGCCATTCGAATGGCCTCCTGCACCTCTTCCTCGCCGGCGTCGATGCGGCCGTAACGAATGTTGTCGTAGATGGAGGCGTTAAACAGCACCGTATCCTGCGGCACTATGCCGATGGCCCGGCGTAACGAGCTCTGGCTAACCTGACGAATGTCCTGACCGTCGATCAGGATGGCCCCGCCGCTCACGTCGTAAAAACGAAACAGCAGTTTCACCAGGGTGGACTTGCCCGAGCCGCTGGCCCCTACCACCGCCAGCTTTTGCCGGGGCCGCAGGGTAAAGCTGAGGTCATGCAGAATTTGCCGGTCGGGGCGATAGCCGAAGCTGACCTGACGAAACTCGATTTCGCCCCGGCTGACCACCAGCTCAGGTGCATCGGGCACATCGGTAATCTGCGGCCGGCGGCGCAGCAACGCAAACAGGCGCTCGATATTGGCCAGTGAGCCCTTCATCTCCCGGTACACAAAGCCGAGAAAATTAAGCGGCAAAAACAGCTGCATCATGAAGGCGTTGATCAATACAAAGTCACCCAGGGTCATGGTGCCCGCCACCACCTGCTGTCCGGCAAGCACCATCATGGCGGTCATGGCCACGGCGATGATCAGCGCCTGGCCGCCGTTGAGGGCAAACAGGCTGAGCCGGTTGTTGCGCCGGGCCCGCTCCCACTCCGCCAGATCCTCGTCGTAACGGCCCGCCTCATACTGCTCGTTGTTGAAGTATTTAACCGTCTCGAAATTGAGCAGGCTGTCTACCGCCCGGCTGTGGGTTTGCGAGTCGGCCTTGTTGGCGGCGCGCACAAAGCCGGTGCGCCAGTCGGTGGCCACCACCGACCAGGCCACATACACCACCACGGCCCCCAGGGTAATGAGCGCAAACCACACCGAATAGTTGATCAGCAGCAGCACAGTGACCAGAGCAATTTCCAGCAGGGTAGGCACGATATTGAACACCATAAAGCGCAGCAAAAAGCCCACCCCGGTCACGCCCCGATCTATGTCGCGCGACAGGCCGCCGGTGCTGCGGTTGAGATGAAAGTCCAGCTCCAGCCGGTGCAGATGGTTGAACACGTTCAGGCCAATGCGGCGCATGGCCCGCTCTGTGACCCGGCCAAACAGGGCGTCGCGAATTTCGCCGAACAGTACGTTGGCAAAACGCACCGTGCCGTAGGCCAGCAACAGCCCCAGCGGCAGCGCCACTACCGTGCTGACGGCGGTGTCCATGCCATCCACTATGTATTTGAGAATAAAGGGCAGGCCCACGCTGGCCACCTTGGCCGCCACCAGGCAGCACAACGCCAGCACAATACGGCCCTTCCAGGCCAGCAGGTAGGGGATCAGGGTTTTCAGGGTACGAATATTGATGGTGGCGTCATCCATATCCGGATGGTAAGAGCCTCGGCGCATAGGTCAGTCGGTTGTGTAAATATAAGAGTATTTTACACACATACCACGGCAAATTTTATAATTTTAAAACAAGAATACTTTCACAAAGAAACATCAAAAAATTATCACTTAGCATCACTAACTAAAATATTCCCAAAAACTTTTTCCTCATCTCTCCTTTTCTAAAACACTCCAAAATTTGGTCTACTTCTAAAATAAAAGAAACTTTTAGATTAGCGTTTTCTGACATTAAAGAAAATAACCCCACAACATGAGAATTAACTAACATCCCATTAAAAACATTGCCAAGACCATCACCCAGACAGGGAGTTAAGACAATAAACTCAGAATCAATAGTCCGATGAGATACATCTATGACAATAAATGTGTCAAAAAAACTAACATTATATGACATCTGATATTTTCTTTTATCATTGTATAACTCAATCATTTCCGAAGGCAAGAAGTCTGAAAACTCATCCGTTTCATAGCAATATAAAAATCTATAATCTTTGAAAAACATGGCTGCTGGAATCCTTGCATTTGTCCCCCTCATATTCAAACGAGGAATTTTCTCTGAACCAATGAAGTCTGACACCTTGTATTCAGACAAAAGATTAATATTATCTACAGGGAGAAGTTTTTTCAGTTTCTTACCATTACTAATGGCTTCCGCAATAAATTCATGATTCAAATTCATACTCTCACCCTTGACAGAAATTATTAAAAAACATGTTGGATAAACCGGTTTTCTTACTGTTTCGTTCAAGTCTTGTACCAAAGTTAAAAAAAGGCAACTTGGCACTATCTCTTCCCGAAAAACACAAGGTTTCGCATGAACCTGCTCACACCTTGCGATAAGCTGTGAGTTTTCACCGGTCGGAGAGTCGCTCATGGAAAACATACCCAAGCAGTGCATTTATCGCCTGCAACTGAGCGTTGAAGGCGGACTCAAGCCCCTGGCGGCGGGAGCCGAATTGTCGGCCACCACGGCGGAGCCGGTGTGGCTGCATCTGGACTACGAGCAACCCCAGGCCGCCGACTGGCTGCGCAACACAGGTCTGGTCACTGAGAGCGCCCGCGAGGCCCTGCTGGGCCAGAGCAGCCGGCCCAAGCTGGTGCGCCAGGGCGACAACCTGCTGCTCACCCTGCGCGGCATCAACCACAACCAGGGCGACAGCCCGGAAGAAATGGTGGCGCTGCGCATTTACATCACGCCCTCGCTGATTATCAGCAGCCGGCACCGACCGCTGCTGTCGGAAAAGGACGTGTTTGAACTGCTGGGCAACAGCGACGAGCAGGTGACCCTCGGCGACTGGCTGGTAGAAATGTGCGACGCCCTCACCGACCGGGTGGGCGAGTTTGTGGAAAGCCTGCACGATCGCATTCTTCGGCTGGAGGAATGCATTATGGAGCGGGAAATTCCCGGCCACGGCCAGCTTGGCCATATGCGAAAACAGCTGATCCTGGTGCGCCGCTACCTTTCCCCGCAGCTCGATCTGGTGGCCCGGCTGGCCAGCGAAAAAATCGGCTGGCTCAACGACGACGATCGCCGCCGCCTGCTCGACATTGCCGATCGACTGCGCCGCTGGATGGACGATCTCGACGCCGGCCTGGCGCGCACCGCCGTGCTGGCGGAGGAGGTCAACAACATGATGACCGAGGCCACCAACCAGCGCGCCTATCAGATGTCGATCATGGCGCTGCTGTTTTTGCCCGCCAGCTTTCTTACCGGCCTGTTCGGGGTCAATCTCGGCGGCATGCCGGGCGCCGACAGCCCCGCCGCCTTCTGGGTATTTTGCCTGGGGCTGCTGGCACTGGGGGCCGGCCTGGGGTTCTGGCTGCACCGCAACCGCTGGTGGTGAAGCATTCTTGCCCTGACCGGGTCTGTCTGTTTCACTGCCAATCATGAAAAGGATGCCTGTAATGAAACGATTGCTCGCCACCCTGTGCACCACCCTGCTCTGTACGCCCGCCATGGCGGCCGAACCCGACACCGCCGCTCTGTATGAGCATCAGCTACCTCGGCTGCATTCTGATGAGACCCTCGACATGCGCCAGTTTGAAGGCCAGCCGATGCTGGTGATCAATACCGCCAGCTTCTGCGGCTTTACCGGTCAGTTCGAGGGGCTGGAGGCGTTGCATCAACGTTACCGGGAACAGGGGCTGAAAGTGGTGGGCTTTCCCTCCAACGACTTTCGCCAGGAAGCCGGCGACGAGTCCAAAACCGCCGAAGTCTGCTTCGTCAACTTTGGGGTGACCTTCGACATGGTGAAACCGGTCAGGGTGCGGGGCGACGATGCTCATCCCATCTTCAGGGAAATAGCCCGTCAGAGCGGCAAGCCGCCGCGCTGGAACTTCTACAAGTACGTGATCGACCGCAACGGCAAGGTAACGGCGGTGTTTTCCAGCATGACCAAGCCGAATGACCAGAAGCTGCAGGACGCCATCGCGGCGGTATTGTAAGGCTGTGACCAAAAAAAACGGCGCCCCAGAGGGCGCCGCTTTATTGCATCACCGTTTTATATTGATGCGGTTATCGGAGTAATGCGTACCTGGGCGATACGGAAGTCTTCCACTTCCGTCACTTCGAAGCGCAGATCTTCGCGCTCGAACACGGCACCAGATTCCGGCAACTGACCGCTCCAGGCCAGTAGCATGCCGGCCAGGGTGGCGTATTCGTCATCCGGATCCACCAGCCCGCGGCGCGACAGTACCTGCTCCAGGTAGTGCAGATCGGTACTGCCCTTCACCAGCCAGCCGCTCCCTTCGCTTACCACTTCGGGATCTTCGTCTTCATCCAGAAACTCGCCGACAATGGCCTCCAGCAAATCGTGCGGCGTCACCAGTCCCTGTACGGTACCGAATTCGTCGTTCACCAGCACCATGTTGCCGCGCGCATCGCGCAGTATGTTGAGCAGACGGATCACGCTGATGCTGTCCGGCACTATGATAGGGTCGTTACCCTCGGCCAGCTCGGCCAGGGTTTTGCCTTCTTTCAGGCCCACCATCAGATCCTTGGCACGCACCACGCCCAACAGATTGTCCAGTTCACCGTCACAGACCGGAAACTGGCTGTGGGAAGACGCCATCAGCTCGGCGATCACCTCTTCCCGACTGTCGGACACATCCAGCC
>JAAEZO010000279.1 GCA_018222825.1 Gammaproteobacteria bacterium | reverse complement strand
TGCAGGCGCTGGAAGGCTTCCCGGTCACGGATCAGGCTGCCAGTGGCGAGCGCAAGCGTCCGCCCCGAGACAAGCAGGCCAATCGCCGCAGCGCCGGCAAGCGCAGCATCAAGCAGTTCAAATCGTCACGTTGAATCTTCGATGCATAAGGAAACCATCGCATGCGCCTGATTGCGAGTTTACCCTGGTATGATCTGCCGACGTTGCGGCCACAGCTGGATGCGTTCTGGTCCGTGTTGAGGCATGAGTTGAACAAGGAGCTGCAGCGTGTGCATACCGATCGCTTGCCGTTACCAGACAGGCTGAATCGCCACACCCCGCTCATCGAGCAATGGGGCCACCCCGGTTTGCTGCTCAGCCAGTGTTGCGGGCCGGACTTGTTTACCCCTCAGGCACAGGAGCTGGTGCCCATCGCCCGCCCGGTATTCAGCGATCTGGACTGCACTCCGGGGCAATATTTCAGCTATATCGTCTGCGCCAGCCATCAGGCCAGACGACATGACCTTAACGACTCGAGCCGCTTCGTGATCAACTCCGCCAGCTCCCGTTCCGGCTGTGCCGCCCTGTTTGAATGGACGACGGCCAACGGAATTAACTGTGACCAGGTATTATTCAGCGGTGCCCATGCCAACAGCCTGGATTATCTGCGCAACGGCACCGCCGATCTGGCGGCGATCGATGCTCACAGCTGGCCCTTGCTGGACAGCCGCGGCATTACCATCATCGGCAAAAGCAAAGAGGCGCCTACCCCACCTTTCGTGATGCATCGGCGCAGCCCCATTTCCCCCGCGCTAATGCACGAGGCATTGAGCGGCGCCATTCAACAGGCAGGCGCCTCCATCAATATCGAGACGGTAATCAGCGCCAGCCGCCAGACGTATCAGCCCATCTCCTCGGCCTGGCACACCCATCTGCCCGAGGGCGCCAGCCCCTGCTGCGCCTTGTCATGACTGAAAGTATGGAAACTAACGGGTAACCAGATTACGGATGTGCTCTGCCCGTTCCTCGTCGCTCATCTCGACCGGCGGCGGGGTCACTATGCCCTTCTGACAGGCCGGTCTTAGCGCCAGCTCATTCAGCCAGCGTTGCAGGTGATCCAGCCCGTCGATATTGATACTACTCCACTCGTAGCCCCTGACCCAGGGCCAGGTAGCCATGTCGGCGATGCTGTAGTCGTCTCCGGCCAGATAGCGGTGATGAGCCAATTGGCCGTTCATTACCTCGAACAACCGGCGCCCTTCGTGTTGATAGCGTTCGATGGCGGCGGGAATCTTTTCCGGGAAGTAGCGGTAGAAAACATTGGCCTGCCCCATCATGGGACCCACGCCCCCCATCTGAAACATCAGCCACTGGATCACCCGCGAACGCTTGTTGGCATCCGAGGGCAAAAACCGGCCCGTCTTTTCCGCCAGATACAACAGAATGGCGCCGGACTCGAACACCGCAAAGTCGTCGTTGTCCCGATCGATAATGGCCGGAATGCGACCATTGGGGTTGATGGCCAGAAAAGCCGGCTGCTTTTGTTCACCTGCCCCCAGATCCAGTGCATGCACCCGATAATCGAGCCCCATCTCTTCCAGTGCAATAGACACCTTGAAGCCATTGGGCGTCGCGGCGGTATAAAGATCGATCATGCTCTTACTCCTGAATCAGAACCATAAGAGAGCGATGCGATAATGACGACATCGCCGGTCACCAGCTTGTCATTTAAGCTGGCAGCATCGCAACGGTCAACCGCCATACGGCAGCGGTGGCCTAATCAAAAACCGGCCGCTAGAATAGCGCCCCTGTTTCGCCTGCCCGAGAACCCCATGGATACCAACGCCCTGCCCGATTTTTATCGCCAACTGTGCGCCGCCTTTGAACAAGCCCAGGACGAACATCCCGATGACATTCGGCGACTGTTTCATGGCCGGGGTCGCTGCTGGCCGGGGCTGGAGCAGATCACCGCCGACTGGCTGGATGGTCAGTTGCTGGTGTCATTGTTCAAGGAGCCTGAGCCGGCGTTTTTGACCGAATTGAACACCCTGCTGCAAAGCCTAACCGAACAGAACGCCTGGCAACAAAGTGGGGCCCGCGCCCTGTTGCTGCAACACCGCAGCCGGGAAGGCGCGCCGGTAGACGTATTATGGGGAACGCTTGAGCCGCGCCCTCAGGTACGAGAACAGGGTCTGCGCTATCAGCTGGAGCTGGGGCGTAACCAGAATCACGGGCTGTTTCTCGATATGCGGCTCGGTCGTCGTTGGGTAAGGCAACAGGCACAGGGCAAGCGGATACTGAATCTGTTTGCCTATACCTGCGGCTTTTCGGTGGCGGCCATCGAAGGCGGCGCCG
>JAAEZO010000278.1 GCA_018222825.1 Gammaproteobacteria bacterium | reverse complement strand
GGCGGCCATTCCGCTTTATCTGCTGATCCAGGGGCTGTCGCCGCTGTGGTATCTGTTGATCCTGGTGCTGGGCTTCGTGGCCGGCATCTGGATTTGCAATGCGGCCACCAAAGCCATCGGTCGTCACGACCACGGTGCCATCGTCTGGGACGAGATCATCGGCTTTGGCATCACCATGTTTGCGGCGCCGGCCGGCGCCGTGTGGATACTGGCGGGCTTCGTGCTGTTCCGTTTTTTCGACATCGTCAAACCCTGGCCCATTCGCTGGTTCGATCGACGGATACACGGTGGTTTTGGCATCATGTTCGATGACGTGATCGCCGGGCTCTTCGCCCTGGCCTGCCTGCAAGGGCTGGCAGCTCTGCTGTAATTACCGGCCGCGCAGCTGTTCCGGCTGCGCGGTACTCTTCCTTTTGGTCAAACCGCTAACCCTCTCCCCTCGGCTAACGCTCTGGCATTTGCGTCGACCCACAGGAGCCGCAACAACCCTGCCGGTTATTCATATTCTGACGCCGTGTCTGCTTATATTTCTTCGTCTGCCATCTGCTTTTTTTAGGGTAAATAACCTACTTTTCCTGATCTTCCCTTTGGTTCCCACGATAAATCTGGTCATAAATTCCATAGATAATTTTATATTTGAAACATCTTGCTGACTTTGTGAGCTGCATCCCTATAACTGCGGTTTATCTTGAAGTGAAGGCAGGTCTACAATAGCGCTCAAATGTTGCTTTTTTGTTGCTGGCTGTCCATGCTCGGCAACAACACACCGGCTGCTATTGAGGCTTGGTCGGTTGAAGGATGCGCAAGCGAGGGCCCGGGCCCGATTAAGGATGAGCATGTCCCTGTTAGAAGTAAAACATCTGCGAATCGAATATCCGTCCCGTCATGGTGTGATGGCCGCGGTGGATGATCTTTCCTTCAGTATCGAAAAAGGCGAAATTCTCGGCGTGGTCGGGGAGTCCGGCGCCGGCAAGTCGACCATCGGCAATGCGGTTATCGATCTATTGAGCCCGCCGGGCAGCATTGCCAGCGGCGAGGTTTACCTGGACGGTGAGAAAATCTCCGGCCTGAATCCTACCGAGATGCGGGCCATTCGCGGCAGCCGCATCGGCTTTATCTTTCAGGATCCCATGACCTCGCTCAACCCGCTGCTGACGGTGGAATATCAGATGGTCGAGACCCTGCTGGCCAATACCGACATCAGCCGGGAGCAGGCGCGGCAGAAGTCCATTTCATTGCTCGACGCCGTGGGCATTCCTCAGCCGGAACTGCGTATCAGCCAGTATCCGCATCAGTTTTCCGGCGGCATGCGCCAGCGGGTGGTGATTGCCATCGCCCTGTCCTGCGACCCGGAACTGATTATTGCCGACGAGCCGACCACGGCGCTTGACGTGTCGATTCAGGATCAGATCCTGACCCTGATCCGCAACCTGTGCAAAGAGCGCAACGTGGGCTGCATGCTGGTCACCCACGACATGGGGGTGGTGTCCAACGTTACCGACCGGGTGGCGGTGATGTATCGCGGCCGGCTGATGGAAATCGGCCCCACCGGTCAGGTACTGGGGGCGCCCAGCCACGATTACACCCGCAGCCTGATCTCCGCCGTGCCTCGTTCCGATGTCAAGCTGCGGCGCTTTCCGCTGGTGTCCTACATCGAAGACGTTAAAGAGAAGGCCAGCCTGGATCTCAAACATCACTGGCTGGGGCAGAACCAGGAGCAGCGCGACTATGAAGGGCCGCTGTTACGGGTGGAGCACTGCAATCTGCGCTTCGTTACCAAAGACTCGCTGTTTGCTTCCCGCCGCCAGTATCTGCAGGCCACCAACGACGTCAGCTTCGAGATCAATGAAGGGGAAACCTTCGGTCTGGTGGGGGAGTCGGGCTCCGGCAAATCCACCATCGCCCGCGCCATTACCGGCCTGTATCCGCCCGATACCGGCCAGATCTGGTTCGAGGGTATCGAGCTGACCGCCATCAGAAGCGAACAGGAGCGTCGTCCGCTGCGCCGGCAGATGCAGATGGTGTTTCAGAATCCCTATTCATCGCTCAATCCGCGCATGCGGGTGGCAGACATCATTGCCGAGCCGATCCGTTTTCACCATCTGGCCGAGAGCGAGGCGCAGATCCGCGGCATCGTCGACGATCTGCTCGATTACGTCGGCCTGGGCCGGGCGGCGGGGCTGAAGTTTCCCCATGAATTCTCGGGCGGGCAGCGCCAGCGAATTTCCATCGCCCGCGCCCTGGCTACCCGGCCAAGGCTGTTGATCTGCGACGAGCCCACCTCGGCACTGGATGTGTCGGTACAGGCGCAAATATTGAATCTGCTCAAGGATTTGCAGGATG
>JAAEZO010000277.1 GCA_018222825.1 Gammaproteobacteria bacterium | reverse complement strand
GCCGTGACCCTGGGCTTGCCGGATTTGATATCGGAGACAAACTGCACCAGCCGGCGAATATCATAAGACTGGGGGAAGCCTTTTCTGCGCATCAGGCCGCGCTCTTCCAGCACCGCATTGGGGTACAGAAAACCGTCGGTGGTCACCAGTGCCACCTTGGGGTGCTGGGGCCAGCGTTCCAGCAGCGCTTCAAGAATGCGTGCCGTGGTGCTTTTGCCCACTGCCACCGAACCGGCGATGCTGATCACATAAGGTACATGGCGGGGTTCTTTACCGAGAAACTGATCCAGCACGCGATTACGGCGCTGCTTGGCCTTGATGTAGAGGTTGAGCAGGCGGGACAGGGGCAGATAGATGTCTCTGACTTCCGCCAGTGATACCTTGTCGTTGATGCCCTGCAGGCGTTTGAGTTCCGCCTCGCTCAGGGGTTGATGCACCGCGTCGCGCAGTTCTGACCAGGTTTCGCGAGAAAAGGCCAGATAGGGAGAGTAGTTATCTATCGTCATGGGCGTGTCCTGTGGGTCGCTGGAGGACGATACACCATGGTCTGGGGATGAACAAGGCGACAAAAGGCTATAGCCGAAGCCGTAAATCGCTCTGTCACGAGGGTAATTGACTAATCGCCGAGCAGTCGTGGACGGCGCCGACGTCAAAATGATGTTTGTTTGGTGTTTTTTTGTTCGCTTGAGCCCGCAATTGAAAAAACTTGTGGTAAAGGTGTTGCATAGAGTCATGGCCTTGCCCTAGAATTCCGCTCGCTCAAGTGCCGGCATAGCTCAGTTGGTAGAGCAACTGACTTGTAATCAGTAGGTCCCGAGTTCGACTCTTGGTGCCGGCACCATTAAAATTTGGAGGGGTTCCCGAGTGGCCAAAGGGATCAGACTGTAAATCTGACGGCTCAGCCTTCGCTGGTTCGAATCCAGCTCCCTCCACCATATTTCCAGACCGGTTCATCACAACGGGTCTGAAATAAAGCAGCGGTTACGCTGTTGAAAACAACGTGTTTTGCGGGCATCGTATAATGGCTATTACCTCAGCCTTCCAAGCTGATGATGCGGGTTCGATTCCCGCTGCCCGCTCCAAGTTGCTGATATAGCTCAGTTGGTAGAGCGCACCCTTGGTAAGGGTGAGGTCCCCAGTTCGAATCCGGGTATCAGCACCACTTCTTCACTTCAGTACCTCCCGACACCCCAATTCTGTTTTTGCTATATACTTTCTAATTGCGATTCGCGTGGTTTAGTTTCCCACACAACCAGTTAGAGGCATGAGCATGTCTAAAGAAAAGTTCGAACGTAACAAACCGCATGTAAACGTTGGCACCATAGGCCACGTTGACCACGGTAAAACGACCCTGACCGCTGCCATCACCAACGTTCTTGCCAAACAATTTGGCGGTGCTGCCCGCGCGTTTGATCAAATTGATAATGCCCCGGAAGAAAAAGCCCGCGGCATCACCATCGCCGCTTCTCACGTCGAATACGACACCGAAACCCGTCACTACGCCCACGTCGATTGCCCCGGCCACGCCGATTATGTAAAAAACATGATCACCGGTGCGGCGCAGATGGATGGCGCCATTCTGGTGGTGGCCGCGACCGATGGTCCCATGCCGCAAACACGTGAACATATCCTGTTGGCCCGTCAGGTAGGTGTACCTTACATCGTGGTGTTCATGAACAAGTGTGACATGGTCGACGATGACGAGCTGCTCGAGCTGGTAGAAATGGAAGTGCGTGAGCTGCTGTCCGAGTACGACTTTCCGGGCGACGAGATTCCGGTTATTCAAGGCTCTGCGCTGAAAGGTCTGGAAGGTGATCCGGAGTGGGTGCCAAAAATCCTGGAACTGGCTGCCGCGCTCGATTCTTACATCCCCGAGCCCGAACGTGCCGTTGATGGTGCTTTCCTGCTGCCAATCGAGGACGTGTTCTCTATCCAGGGTCGAGGCACTGTGGTGACCGGGCGTGTCGAGCGCGGTATCGTCAAGGTGGGTGAAGAGGTGGAAATTGTGGGTATCAAGGATACCATCAAGACCACCTGTACCGGCGTTGAGATGTTCCGCAAGCTGCTGGATGAAGGCCGTGCCGGTGAGAACGTAGGCGTGCTGCTGCGGGGTACCAAGCGTGAAGACGTTGAGCGTGGTCAGGTGCTGGCCAAGCCGGGCTCGATCAATCCGCACACCGGCTTCGAGTCCGAAGTCTACGTGCTGTCGAAGGAAGAAGGCGGCCGTCATACACCGTTCTTCAGGGGATACCGTCCCCAGTTCTACTTCCGTACCACCGACGTGACCGGCACCATAGAGTTGCCGGAAGGCGTGGAAATGGTTATGCCCGGCGACAACATCCAGATGGTGGTCAACC
>JAAEZO010000276.1 GCA_018222825.1 Gammaproteobacteria bacterium | reverse complement strand
CCGATCAGCTGTACCCGCTCGGTCAGGTTGAAGGCCACGAAGTTTTCGCTGTTCAGACCCTGCTCTTTCCAGTTGGGGTTGGTGCACTTGGCACCGTTCATCACCACGAAGTCGGGTACAAAGCTTTCCAGCTCGGCTTCAGTCGGGCGAATGAACATGTTTTTCACGAAATGCGCCTGCCAGGCAACCTCGGTCACGAAGCGCACGGCCAGGCGGGTGTCCGGGTTGGCACCGCAGTAGGTGTCGACCACGAACAGGCGCTTGCCGGACAGCTGAGCGGTGACCAGGGTTTTCAGCTCGGTCCAGGTTTCCTGGCTCATCGGCTTGTTGTCGTTCTTGCCCTGATCGGCCCACCACACTGTGTCGCGGGTGACGTCGTCACGCACTATGTACTTGTCCTTCGGAGAACGGCCGGTAAAGATACCGGTGTCCACGGCAACGGCGCCCAGGCTGGTTTCCACGCCCTTTTCGTAGCCTTCCAGATCCGCACGGGTTTCTTCTGCGAACAACAGTTCGTAAGAGGGGTTATGAAGGATCTCGGTAACATCGTTGATACCGTATTGAGAAAGGCCTAATTGCTGCGCCTTGGACGTCATTGTTATCTCCTGGTACAAAGGGGTTGGTCAAGTATGGGTTATTGGAATGTTTTTATGGCGGCAGACTAGCAGGAATTGAGTGGCATTTAGGGGATCAGTGTCAAAATTTAGAGTTTTGAGCGGAAAATTAACTAAAAAGGGGCACAATGCCCCTCTTTTTTGTATTAAATGTTAATGCAGTGTCGGAGCATCATTAAAGAGGTTTTGCAGGTCCGCTTCATTGAAGTGATAGTGCCGACCACAATAGTCACAGTGCATTTCGATTTTACCCTCTTCTTTCACAATATCGCTGGCCTCTTGCTGACCGACCTGCAATAGCGCCTGTTCGCATTTTTCGCGCGAGCAGGTGCATTGAAAGGTGACCGGCTGCGGGTCGAACACCCGCACCGCTTCCTGATGGTAGAGGCGATAAAGAATTTCGTGCGCATCCAGGTTGAGCAGCTCGTCGGCCTTGATGGTGTGGGTCAGGGCTTCAAGGTGGGTAAAGTCACCGGCCTGATCGCCAGGCAGTTCCTGCAACAGCATGCCGGCACAGCGCGGCTGCTCGTGCTGCACGTCGGTAAACAGCCAGATGCGGGTGTTCAGTTGCTCGGACTGGGCGAAGTAGTTTTCCAGGCTGGCACTCAGCGAATTTTCACCGAGATCGACAATACCCTGATAACGTTCGCCGTTATCGGGAGTAATGGTAATGGCCAGATAACCCTTGCCGACGATATCGGCCAGCTTGTCGCTGTCGGGCACGTCGCCTTCCCAGCGGGCCACGCCACGCAGCTGCTGCTGGTGGTCGCCGTTAATGACGGCCAGAGAGACGGGGCCATCCCCCTGCAGCTGTACCGTGATATGACCTTCAAACTTGAGGGTGGCGGTCAGCAGGCTGGTGGCGGTGAGCAGCTCGCCCAGCAACCGTTGCACCGGTGCCGGATAGTCCTGGGATGCCAGCACCTGATGAAAGCTCTGCTGCAGCTGTACCAGCTCGCCCCGTACCTGGTAGTTGTCGAACAGATAACGATGAAGTTGATCGATGTGAGTCATAAAAAATCCTGTGTGGGCTGAATGCCGTTATCGTCTGTATATGCGTTATATATAGTGTAAGTCGTTTGTCTCTGGCGGGCGCCGGGCCATGGCCGTTCGGTCTGCGGAAGGTGCTTGTTCCGCGGCCGCCTCAGTTGCTCTGCTTGATTTTAAGCAGGGTGCGCCGTTCCTTCTTGTCCGGCCGGCGTTCGGGGCTGGGCGCAAACTGGCTGTTGAATTTGCGGGCCTCGGCGTTTTGATCGCGTTTCTTGACGCTGTCTTCGGTTTCCCGAAACAAACGCTGGGCCTGCTCGGCCTTGCCTCTGTGTTCCGACAGTTCCAGCACCACGACTTCCTTTTCATCGTTACCCTGGCGCAGGCGGATCAGGGCGCCGACCTCCACCTGCTTGCTGGGTTTGCTGCGCTGGCCGTTGTAGTGCACCTTGCCGCCGTCAATCATGGTGCGGGCCAGGCTGCGAGTCTTGTAGAAGCGGGCGGCCCACAGCCATTTGTCCAGGCGGATGGATGGGTTTTCTCCGTTCATAGCGCTCGCTCTCGTTAAAACCAAGCCTGAATTATACCAGATGCCCCGGCCCGGGGAGTATATCGGCGCCGGCAAAAGCCGGCTGCTTGTCACTTGTGGGCAGACGTTTACCGAGAGTTGCGATAACCTCTGGGTAGGGTGAGCGAGAAGACGGAAACGGCCATGGCGGACAAGAAACAAAAACCTGAGATATTGCATACAGAATTGGTGGC
>JAAEZO010000052.1 GCA_018222825.1 Gammaproteobacteria bacterium | reverse complement strand
GCAATGCGCATATTCAGTTCCAAGGGTAAAAAAGGACGGCAATTATACCCGTTACAGAGTCAATTTGAAGAACCGGCCTCGGAACGAGGCCGGTGAAAGGAAATCAACGTTTGGCCAACCGCTGCAACAGCTTCTTCGCATCACGCTGCTGCTCTTCATTACCGCGTTCCAGTGCTTCGTTCAACAGTTCCCGCGCGCTGTCGATATCATCGATTTCGATATAGGCCCGGGCCAGATCCAGTTGTGCACCCATGCCTCCTTCATCGAGGTCGATATCCACATTCTGACCCTGACCGAGCACATCGGCATAATCGTCCAGCTCCAGATCCAGTTTGCGCTCGAAGTCACGGCTCGGTTCGTCACTCAGATCCGCCTCGGCCATCAAGTCATCTACCGAGACAAAACCGGTGTCGGCAGCCTGCCGCGGTGATGCGGGCTCGGGCGCCGGGAAGGCATCCTGTTGCTCGGTCGATGCTGCCGGCTCGGGGTTGAACAGCAGATCGTCGATACTGTCGTTTGATACCTGAGCGGCTGGATCCTTGTCGTCTTCCGCCATCTCGTCTTCAAACAGCAAATCATCGATATCGTCGTTTGATACCTGAGCGGCTGGATCCTTGTCGTCTTCCGCCATCTCGTCTTCGAACAGCAGATCGTCGATATTGTCGTTTGGTACCTGATCGGCCGACTCACTGTCGTCTTCCACCATCTCGTCTTCGAACAGCACATCCTCGACGGTATCCTCACTGGCAGCCTGATTGAGCGTCTCTGCCATCGCGATTTCGTCATCGAACAGCGCATCAGACAAGTCTTCAGGCGCCGGCTCAACAGGCTTCGCTGCCTCATCGGCAGGAGAAGCCACATCGGGCGTCGGCTGCTGAAGTTCGGCGTCTTGCTCTTCCATCTGTTGCTGCTCTTCGAGGAAACGAGCGAAGGCATCTTCATCAATCTCCTGCGCCGGCAGAACTTCATCCGGCTCGGTGGCCGCCATCGGCTCGGGTTCAGGCGTGGCTGCGAACAGCTCGTCAAACTCATTGCGCTCGTCGTCCATCATCGCCGCCGAGTTTTCGGACAACTCCTGCTCCTGCTCGGCCAGATCTCGTCGTACGCGTCTACGCCACCACAGGGTAAACAGCGCCAACAGCAACAAGGCAGGCAAGGTCAGTATCAGCGCCAGATTCAGCGGGTTGGACAACAGCTCATTACTCATGCCCGCCCGACTGGCCGCAGGTTCGGGCTCGGCATCGACCGTCCGATCCTGCTTCAACTCTTCCACCTCGGCCGTCAGCCGGGTCAGGCGTTGACGTAACGCCTGGTTATTGTCCGCCAGGTTCGCCAACTGCTCGTTGGACATCGCCACCTGCTCACGCAACTCATCCATCAGTTGCAGTTGCAAACGGGCCAGCGCCATCTCTTCGGCCCGAGCAGGATCCGCCATGGTCGGGGCAACGGCAACGGACGTTGCCGTTGCTGCTTTGGGTTCGGTCAATCCGGGAGCCGCACTTTCCGGCGACACCGTTGCCGCCGTGTCGGAAACCATGTTTTTCGCCGAAGCGGCAGGCGTTGTCTCGGGGGCCGGTACCGGCGGACGTGCTGCTACCGGAGATGGCTCCTTCACCGGGGCAGTAGCCGTGGCCGGGGCTGCCGGTTTGGTTACCACCGGTACCGCCGGCGTGGGCTTGGGTTTAACCTGGGCCACCGCCTGAGGTTTGGCGGCAGGCTTCGGTGCCGTGGCGGCGCGCGTTACGCTGCGATTACCCTGCCGGCTTAAACGACGAAACTCCGCCTCGGCATCGCGCGGCGAGCGCTGGCGGGCCTGCGATTCGGTCGGCAGCCGCAGGCGCGCACCGCGCTGCAGATAATTGATATTGCCACGTACAAACGCCTGGGGATTAAGGTGGTAGAGCGCCACCATGGTCTGCTGTACGGTTACCGGCGCCCGGGTATGACGGGCCGCAATGGCCCAGAGGGTATCGGTGCTACGCACCGGTCCGTAACGGCCAGGGCTGGCCACTGGCTGAGTAGCCGCCGGTTGAGCCGGGGCCGCCGCGGCGGGCGCCGAAGACGAAGATTCCGGGCCTCGCAGCTCGATGTAGAATTCGCCTTGCGCGGCAACGGGGACGGAGCAGGCCAGCCACCCAGCCAGACCAAATCCGATATGGGGTCTGAATCGTTTCATGATTTCTCTTGTATCCTTTTCCTGACTCGGAACCGTATCGTCCGGCGGTAGAGGCGTGCTTTAGCACCAGTGTAGAAAAAAACAGTGCCAATAGGAACTTATCTGTCCGCTTTCTCTATTAACAGGCTATCGGCATCAACAAACTATCGGCACCCGGCCTTCATACTTTAAAACCCAGTGCCTCACCGTTACCCGTGACTCCCGACAGTTGCACCGATCCCAGCTCACGACGCTGGGGATACTGCTTGCGTAAACGATCGAAAAATCCCGGCTGACCCAGGGCCTGGCGAAAAGCGGCATCGTCCTGCTCTATGTCATACACCAGCCGTACCAGCCTTGCCGCCAACGCCTGATCCGGCGCCTCGTGCAAGTGAATGGCGCCAATCGGCGATGGCGGCAACAGCTGCTCGGGGGTGAGGTGCATGCCAAGCTGCTGCTGTTCGCACCAGGCCCGATAGAGCGCAAAGGTCCCCCTCGCCTTGCCTTCGAGGCTGTAACCGGCAATATGCGGCGTGGCGAGCAAGACATGAGGCACCAGGGCTGCCAGTACGTCGGGCTCGTGCTCCCACACGTCCATCACCAGCGTCAGCGGCGCTTCACTCTGTTGCCGGGCTAACAGGGACTCGTTATCCCATACATCACCGCGACAAGCGTTGATCAGCACCTGGTCGCCGTGGAGCCGGTCGATGGCGCTCTCATCCAGCAAGTGCCAGGTTGGGAATTCCCCTTCTCGGGTCAGCGGCACATGAAAACTGACGATATCGCAGGCCAATACCTGTTCCAGATCGACAAAAGCTGTCGTTTTCTGTAGCGCTTTTGGCGGATCGCACAACAATACCTTCATGCCCAGTGCCCGCGCCCGGGCCGCCACCTCCGAGCCGGTATTACCAACTCCCACCACGCCCAGGGTTTTATCCTTCAGCGACCAACCCTTGTGCTCGGCCACCCGCAACAGAGCCGCCAGCACATAATCGCCCACCGCCACCTTGTTGCAACCCGGCGCACTGGCAAAGGCAATGCCCCGCCGTGCCAGCAAGTCGGTGTCGATGTGCTCATAGCCAATGGTGGCGGTGCCCACAAAGCTCAGCCGTTCGGCCTGGGCCAGCAGCGCCGCATCCACCCGGGTAATGGATCGCACCAGCAACACGTCCACATCACGCAGCTGCTCGGGTCTGAGATTCCGCCCGGGGCAGGTCACTACTTCGGCCCGGTCACCAAACAGTTCCTGCACAAAGGGCATGTTTTCATCGGCCAGCAATTTCATCGACTCTTTCCTTGCATAACGGGCTCCTGACATGACGAGCTCCCTGAATGGCGCCTCATTGTACCCCGAGTTGCGGCAGGCTTCAGCTTTCATCGGCGTGCGGTTTTGCTAGAATCAGCGCTTTCCTTCCACACGACTTTATTTCATGACACTACGGTTACTGTTCACGGTGCTGGCAATACTGATATTGCCGGTCGCCATCGCCAGCATGGGTTACCAATGGCACTGGCACTGGTTTCCGCTGCTGGATCTGGATGATGCCCCGGCCCTGCTGGCCTATGGCCTAACGCTGTCGGTCGGCAAAGTCGGCATCGGTATTACCCTGCTACTGTTAAGTCTGCTTGCGCTGCACCGCTGGAGACACAGGCCCGGCCTGCTGCTGATGTTCTTCTTTTGCCTGATGGCGGCCCTGGGCAGCGCCTTTGTTACCAAGACCCTGGCCAAACAGTATTTTAAAGAGCCCCGTCCTTATGTGTTGTGGCTGGCCGAAAAAGGACGGCTCGCCGACAGCGACCGTTTTTATGCCCAGCTACCCGCGATACGGGAACAGTGGCTGGCCGACGGGCTGAGCAGCATGCCGGAGCAGCAGGTTCCGGGCTGGCTCAAGCTGCACTGGCAGGATGAGGTCAGTTATTCTTTTCCTTCCGGGCATTCGATAGCCGCCATGACCATCGCCGGTTTCTATTGTTTGTTGCTGCTGTATCGGCGCCGTTCGGCCTGGCTTATCGGTGCTTTGGCCACCTGGGCGGTGGCGGTGTGTTATTCGCGACTGTTGCTGGGCTTGCACTGGCCGGTGGATATTCTGGCCAGCAGCGTATTGGGCGCTACATTTGGCATACTCGGCGCCTGGGCCTTTATTCGCTGGGATCAGCGCTAAGAAAAGCACCGCTAACACCATTGTCATCACAGCTTACATCGTAATCTCGCGTTCATATCGTCATCTCCGCGAAGGCGGAGATCCAGTGCGGTCCGCAGACGAGTTGGTAACGTTACGGCTTATATGACAACTTGGTGCATCATGCCATAGACCCCCGCCTTCGCGAGGGTGACGGTATTATGCTCTTCCGCCTTGCCGCGTCCGGATACATTCACGGCGCTAGGGCTGAAAACGCAAAAAGGGCGCCGAAGCGCCCTTTTTTAGTGCGGTATTAACCGGCTATCAGCCTTTGTACTTGCTGAATACCAGGCTGGCGTTGGTGCCGCCAAAACCGAAGCTGTTGGACATAACGGTGTCCAGCTCGGCTTCTTTGTATTCGGTGACGATAGGCAGGTTCTTGGCCTTTTCGTCCAGCTCGGTGATGTTGATGCTCGGCGCAATGAAGCCGTTTTCCAGCATAAGCAGCGAGTACACCGCTTCGTGCACACCGGCGGCACCCAGTGCATGACCGGTCATCGCCTTGGTGGCCGAGATGTAAGGAGCATTGTCGCCAAACAGGTTATTGATGGCTTCAAGCTCTTTCACATCACCCACCGGGGTAGAAGTGCCGTGGGTATTGATGTACTGCACCGGTGCCGGAGCGGTGGCCATGGCCTGCTGCATGCAGCGAACCGCGCCTTCACCAGAAGGAGCAACCATGTCGTAACCGTCGGAAGTGGCACCGTAGCCGGTAATTTCGGCATAGATTTTGGCACCACGCTTGAGGGCGTGCTCCAGCTCTTCCACTACCACCATGCCGCCGCCACCGGAGATAACGAAGCCGTCACGGCCCGCATCGTAGGTACGGGAGGCCAGCTCGGGAGTCTCGTTGTATTTGCTGGACAGAGCGCCCATGGCGTCAAACTGCAGGGCCAGAGTCCAGTCTACTTCTTCGCCACCACCGGCGAACACGATGTCCTGCTTGCCCAGCTGAATCTGTTCCAGCGCATGACCAATACAGTGAGCAGAGGTCGCACAAGCCGAGCTGATGGTGTAGTTGATACCCTTGATCTTGAACGGGGTAGCCAAACAGGCGGACACAGTTGAAGACATGGTGCGAGGCACCATGTAAGGACCAACCCGACGCACGCCTTTTTCACGCAGAGTGTCGCAGGCTTCAATCTGGTTCTTGGAAGAAGCACCGCCCGAGCCGGCGACCAGACCGGTACGCTCGTTGGAAACCATGGATTCATCAAGGCCCGCATCGGCGATCGCCTGTTCCATGGAAAGATAGGCGAAGGCCGCCGCGTCGCCCATGAAGCGCATAACTTTACGGTCGATATGCTCGGACGGGTTCAGTTTAATGTTCCCCCATACCTGGCTGCGCAGGTTATGATCAGCAAACTGCTGGGAGAAGCTAATACCGGAGCGGCCAGCCTTGAGTGAGGCCAGAACCTCTTCCTGATTGTTACCAATGCTGGATACCACGCCGATACCGGTAATGACTGCTCTTCTCATCTATCTTTCCTACTGTCTTGATTTGCCGCCAATTCTAACCATAAAAAATGGTCAAACTGGTCTGCTTTCACATAAAATGACCGTTTTTACGGCCCCGGAGGTTCAGTGTCACCCCACTTCATTACAACCGCGAGTCTGGACTGGAATGACCAGGGCACGCCGGTCGCCGCTGCGTTCGACGATGTTTACTTTTCCAATGACGACGGTCTGGCCGAAACCCGTTACGTGTTTCTTGGCCATAATGGCCTGCCCGAGCGCTGGATTAACCATGATCGCTCGTTGTTTGTGGTGGCCGAAACCGGCTTTGGCACCGGTCTGAATGTGCTGGCCACCTGGCAGGCCTTTATCGACTATCGCCGGCAACATCCGCAAGGTAACACCCAACGCCTGCACCTGATCAGCGTGGAAAAATTTCCTCTCACCCACGCCGATCTGCAGCAGGCACTGGGCCAATGGCCAGAGCTTAGCATTTTAAGCGAACGTTTGTTAGCTGAATATCCGCCCGCCATCGGCGGCTGTCATCGGCTGCATCTGGCCGACGATGTGTGCCTGGATTTGTGGCTTGGCGACGTGGCCGAACTGCTGCCGCAAATGGAAGCAGGCCTGGCCGGCAAGGTGGATGCCTGGTATCTGGATGGCTTTGCGCCGAGCAAGAATCCCGAGATGTGGACGCCAGAATTGTTCGCACAACTTGCCCGGCTGGCGCGCAATGGCGCCACCCTCGCTACCTTTACTGCCGCCGGCTTTGTGCGCCGCGGGCTGAACGAGGCCGGCTTCAAGGTGGCCCGCGTCAAGGGCTTTGGCCGCAAGCGGGAAATGCTGGCAGGCGTGCGTGGCTGTGATAACCGCGCGCCCTACCCTGCACCCTGGTTCTGGCGCCGTCCCGGTCGGGCGGGTCACACCGTGATTGTCGGGGCCGGTATTGCCGGGGCGACCCTGGCGCATGCCCTGACCCGGCGAGGCCAAAAAGTGACACTGCTTGAGCAACATAATGCCCCGGCCAAGGGTGCCTCGGGCAACCGCCAGGCCGCCGTCTATCCGCTGATCAACGGCGATCATGACCACCTTAGCCAGTTCTACCTGCAGGCCTTTCTCTATGGCCGCCGCACCTTGCCCGCCCTGGCCGAACGGTATGAAGTCACCCATGACTGGTGTGGCGTGGTGCAGCTGGCGTACGACGCCAAGAGCAGCGCCAAAATCGACAAATTGCTGGCAAGCCCCGTTGCCCGCGCCCTAGTGCAGCCGTTAACCGCCGAACAGGTCAATGCGCGTACCGGTATTGCCGCCAATCTGCCCGGCATTGAGTATTCGCTGGGCGGCTGGATTTGCCCCTTTGAGCTGACTGCCGCCCTGCTGGCCGAGGCACAGAGCACCGGCCTGCTCGAGTGTCATTACCAGGTTCGGGTCGAGCAACTGACACGAAAAGACAACCGGTGGCATCTCGCCACCGAGGCTGACTCTTTTTGTGCCGACAATGTGATACTGGCCAACGGCCATGAATTAACCGGCTGGCCGCAAACCCGGGCGCTGGCGTTGTCACCGGTGCGGGGCCAGGTGAACTATCAGCCTTCCAGCCCCAGCATAGCGCCGCTGAACACCGTGGTCTGTTACGAAGGTTATCTCACTCCGGCCTGGCAAGGGGCCCATTGCGTTGGCGCCAGCTATGGTCGCAGACAGTCGGCACTGGATTATCGGGAGCGGGACGAGCAGGACAACCTGCACAAGCTGGTACGCACCCTGCCCGCTCTGAACGATTTGGCGCCCAAGGAGGGGGCCGGCCGGGTGAGTGTGCGCGCCGCCTGCCGTGATCATCTGCCCCTAGCCGGTGCGGCGCCGGACAAGGCCGCCCAGCTGACGCAATATGCCCAGATGCCCCGCCGCAAGTGGGAAGCATTGCCGCTGGCGGACGATCATGCCGGGCTTTATGTCATGTCTGGGCTGGGCTCGCGCGGCTTGTGCTCGGCACCCTTGCTGGCCGAACTTATCACCGCGCAGTTGCTGGATGAGCCTTATCCGCTGTCCCAGGGGCAATTGGCGGTGTTGAATCCCAATCGGCACTGGGTGCGCAAGCTGCTCAAAGGCAAAGCCGTAGAGTAAGTCCTCTCAGCCACCGAGACCCGAAAACAAACAGGCCCCGTTTAACGGGGCCTGTTTGTTTTCGGGTCTCGGCTGTTACTCGGATGAAGAAGAATCCGGGCGGATCAGTCCCAGATTACGGCCATAGTCATTCTGCTGCTGAAATTGCTGTAACAGGGTCCGAGCAATGTCGAGCTGGTGATAACCCACATTGTCCGCCACCTTGCGCAGCTGCTCACAATTCTCCTGGGGCGCTATCTGGAACAGTGAACGCTCCAGCCATTCGGCCGACAGCAAGGCCCGCTCGCGCACCAGCCGCTCGTAGCCGGTCAGTGCCAGCCGGTAATTCTGCCAGGCCGGGGTTTGCGGCCACTCCAGCGGCTCGGTCACCGTGGCGGTCAGCGATACCACCACCTGGCCCGGGCGGCAGCCGTAGTCCGTGTGTTGCCCCGACAACTGCCAGGACATGCGGTAGTCCACATCGGCCAGACTGGGCTCCAACGCACTGGAGCCGTAAACGTCCACGGTTTGCCGTGCCTTCAGCACCATTTCGGCAGCGGCAGGCATCGCCAGCAGCAACATCAAGGCACAACATATCTGTTTCACTGGCGCTCTCCGATGGCGAATTGAGTGGCGGGATCCTGTCATTATAGGCCGGGCACAGGGTCAAGTCATTTGAGTCTACCCCTCTTCAGGCTAAAATTCGCTCCAAAAAACACGCTCACGCATAGATTGCCTGACATACGGCAGTGGCCTCTATATAGTGCAAGTCATTGTTTACTGGTTGGAGCGCTGCATGATCACAGCCTACACCCTGAATGGAAAATCTCTCGATATTCAGCCACTCAACCTGGAGGACAGCCTGCCTCCCAATACCCTGTGGCTGGATATCCTC
This sequence comes from Gammaproteobacteria bacterium, assembly GCA_018222825.1. GTDB lineage: Bacteria > Pseudomonadota > Gammaproteobacteria > Enterobacterales > Aeromonadaceae > Oceanimonas. The sequence goes on along the minus strand of JAAEZO010000052.1, from coordinate 9,796 downwards.
AAACCGGACGAGCAGGAACAGCTATGGATGAAGCAGTTGTTCGTGGAAGAAGTGCCGGAGCTGGACGAGCTGGACGATATCGAAGCGTCGGCCCGCTTTTACCGGGATAAAGACGGACTGCATATCCATTCGCTGTTCCCCCAGCGCATGGGCAAGGAAATAGACGGCATCAACGTGCTGTTTACCCTGCGCAAAGACATGCTGATAAGCTTTCGGGAAGACGATCTCGGCCTGATGCGGCTGCTGCGCCACTATATGCGTCAGGACCGGCTGGAAGCGAAAGACGCGCCGGATCTGCTGCTGGAAATTTTTCAGCTCAAAATCGAATATATTTCCGATCTGATTGAGGACGGCTACAAAACCCTGGAAGCCACCGCCAAACAGGTGCTGCAGGTGGATGATCTGCGCCAGACCATGTCGGATTTGATGCTGCAGGAAGACGGCAACGGCCACATTCGGCTGGCGTTGTACGATACGCGGCGGGCATTGCGTTTCATGAAGCGCTCCATGCGCCAGAGCGGTAATGACGAGCAGCGCAAATGGATCGACGAAATGCTCTACGACATCGAATCGCTGCTGCCCCATACCCAGTTTCTGTTCGACAAGATCAACTTTCAGCTGGAAGCCGCCATGGGCTTTACCAGTCTGGAGCAGAGCAAGGTGATCAAGATTTTCTCGGTGGCGGCGGTGGTGTTTCTGCCACCCACCCTGATTGCCAGCATCTATGGCATGAACTTCAAAATCCTGCCGGAGCTGGGCTTTGATTACGGTTATCCGATGTCGCTGGTGATGATGTTGATGTCTGCCTGCGGCACCTATTACTTCTTCAAACGCAAAGGCTGGCTCTAAGCGCCAGCCCCTTGTCATTACTCCGATGTTGTCCGCCGTCAGCCGTGATAGAAGCGCGTGGTATGCTCGGCACGGCGGCCGGCACTGAACGACGACACCCGTTTCAGATAACCAATCACCCGGGTGGCGTGGTCGACATTCTCGCTACCGCACTCGGCGCACTCCCACACCGTATGCTTGTCGATATGGCCGCAGTCGTTACAGATGCTGGTGCGCACATTCACGGTAAAATAGTGGCAACCGGTGGTGGCGGCAATGCGATACAACTGCAGGTAATCGGCGCGGGATAGATGCTCATCCAGATTCAGGTGCAGCGCCGAGCCACCATCCAGGTATTGCACCAGCGACTTGCCATGCAGCAAAAACTTGTCCAGTACCTGAGTATTCTGCTCGTCTTCCACCACATAAAAGTAGGAGTTATAGCACTCCCGCTGTACCTGATAGCCGTCGGCCTTGTCCCAACGCGCGTTTTTCACGCCCAGATTCTCTGCCGGTACAAACTCGGTATTGAACAGATAGCCGTATTGCTGCCGGGCACGTCGGTTGGCATCGTAGATAATCTTGAGCCGCTCACTGACAAAGGCCTGATAATCCGGGTTATTACCGGGCGTAATGCCCCGGTATTCCGCCGCTTCGACCATGCCATTCACCCCTATGGTGAGAAACTGCTTGTCCAGGCTGATAAAACCGGCGTTGTACACCGTCAGTATGCCCTTCGCCAGAAAGTCCTCCATCAAGCGGCGATAAGCCACCTGATAGCGCTGAATCTTGTCTATCTCGCCCGGCAGATCTCGTCCGTCCTGTTCCAGTCGGTTCATGTTGAGGGTAATGACGTTGATGGATCCGGTCGCCACTCCGCCCGCCCCCAGCGAGTAGGAAAAGGTATTGTCGGCCATTTCATTGCGCAGCCGACAGCAGGATGCCAGAGAGTCCGGGGTGTCGGACATATAAATGAAGAAGCTGTTGCCCCGGCTCATCTGTTCGGCACACAGCTCGGCAAACTCTTCGTCGGCCGGTACGTTATTTTGGGTCAGCATGGCGGCGGTAACCACCGGAAAGGTTAACAGCGCGGTGCGCCGCTCTTCGTTAAACCATTCCAGAAAATGCCCCTGCAGCCGCCGCACCGACTCGCCGTCGGGCCGACTCCCGTCGGGAAACACAAACGACTCGAACATGGTGTTGAAGTAATCGCGGTCGAACAGGGAAATATTCCAGAACACGCTCTGATAACCGCGCGCCGCCGCCGGCTGGTTGATGGCATACACCACATGCTGCAGATGATTGTTGATGGCATGGGTATGCTCGGTCAGGTAATTATCCCCATAATCCCGGCGGGCAAAATAATCAAAATAGGTCAGGAACTCGACCGTGGCCACCGCCCCGGCAAACTGGGCGCTGATGGCAAACACCAGATTGACGAAAGCGCCGCAGAATGACTCCAGATGCCTGGGCGCACGACTCTCGCCGCCGAGTTTGGTCAGGCCATCGAGCAGAAAGGGATACATGGTCACCGACACGCAATAAGGCTTGAGGCTGGTTTCGTCGTGCACATAGATTTCATGCGCTTCAATCTGCCGCTCGTATTCCGTGGCCAACCCTTCGCCAAACAGTTCGGTGATCTTGTTTTTTACCAGACCACGATTCACCTGCACGAAAAAATCCTTCATCAGCTCGGCTTCGGCGGTGGCGATGTTTTTTTCGGTCACATTGGCATTGGGATCCATTACCGAGCCATCGGCTGCGTTGCTGGCGTTGAGGTAGGCATTAAAACTGTCAATCTTGGCATTCAGCTGATGGGGCTGCAGGCGGATCATGAACGTCTCCAGAAAAGATGATTAAGGGTGGTGCCACTGTTCAGGCAGATCAATCGTTGATTGCTGTGTCTGGAGTCAAGGCCGCCGAGGTGAGCCACCCAGGCGCCGGTTTTCAAGTAATCCAACTCGGCCAGCAAGTCCCGGCTTACTTTTTCACGTCCTGTAAACAATCCGGTTTTCAGCCCCTGGCGTCGTACCTGCTGCAGCAAGGGCAACAAGGCATCGCGACGCCATTCTCCACCAAAAAACAACACGCAGGTCAGCAGCCCCTGATAACGGGTCAGCCAGCGTTGCAACCGTTCGGCGGTCAACCGGGTACCCGCCGCCGGATCCCAGCTGTCCGGACTATGGCAACCAGGACACGCCTGGGGGCAGCCGCACATCAGCCAGGCAAGGCTCACTTCACCCGGCACTTCCTGCAGTACTACCCTCGGCTCAAACGCATTCAGCATAAACACACCGCAAACACTACATGTTGTGCCAATAGTAAATACAAGCACCACATATGGAAACAGACGAACAGCCGCATCAGCGGTTTCACTGATCTGGATCAGTCTTCAGTATGCAAGTCGATACTCGGTTTACGATGGGTGGATTCTTTTGAAACAGGCTGCCGTAGCCGAGCCTTAGATCAAGCAAAAGAGGAGTTCGGGCCGCGCACCCACCGGTATTGACGTTTGGCTGCACCGGCCGAGTGTGGTAATAACTGAGGCTGTTTTTTAATACGTTGATTTACACAAGGAACCTGCTCATGTTCAAAAGAACGGCCGCCCTGCTCTGCCTGTCTACCCTGCTGCTGGGTTGTGATAACAATGAGGTGGGTGATGTGTCACTGGGTATGTTCACCACCAAAGACATCAAAATCGAGGTGCTGACCGATCCTGAGGTACCCGGGGTGACCTGCCACATGTCCAACGTGGTGGCCGATCTGGACCTGTCGGATCCGTCCGACATGTCGATCAGTTGCCGTCAGACCGGTGAAATCACCCCCGCCATGATAGCCGCCATCGACAAATCGAAGAGCGGCGACATCGTGTTCAAAAAATCGAAGAGCATCTTTCTCAAGAGCCTGAAGATCCGCCGCATCTATGATGACAGTAGCCAGTCGCTGCTCTATATCGCCTACAGCACCAAGGAAACCAGCGGCAGCTACAAACACTCCATGTCTACCGTACCGCTGTGGGGCACTCTGGCCTATCAGCCCCCCGTCAAACCGTAAGTAAAGTGAGAGCGGCAGGTTGGGATAATGAACAAATCCCAACCTGTGAGGGTGGCAAGCTGTACTTGGCGCTCAGCTGCGGATCAACTGCTCGCGCAGTTCGTGAATACGGTCGCGCGTGGCGGCGGCCTGTTCGAATTCCAGGTTACGGGCGTGCTCGAGCATGGTTTTTTCCAGCGCGGTAATCTGCTTGTCCAGCTCTTTGGCGGTTGGCAGATGCTCGGGTAACGGCGTCTTGTCCTTGGCGCGCTTGGAGCCGATACGGCGACTGCCGTCCAAGTCCATCACATCGGTCACGCCCTTGGTCAGTCCCTTGGGCACGATGCCGTGTTCTTCGTTGAACTGCTGCTGCACTTCGCGGCGGCGCTCGGTCTCGCCGATGGCGGCGGCCATCGAGCGGGTAATGCGATCCGCGTAAAGAATCGCCTTGCCGTTCAGGTTACGGGCGGCCCGGCCTATGGTCTGGATCAGCGATCGTTCCGAGCGCAAAAAGCCTTCCTTGTCGGCATCCAGAATCGCCACCAGAGACACTTCCGGCATGTCCAGCCCTTCTCGCAGCAGGTTGATGCCCACCAGCACGTCGAACTTGCCCAGCCGCAGATCGCGAATGATCTCCATGCGCTCCACGGTGTCGATATCCGAGTGCAGGTAACGCACCCGCAGGCCGTGATCGCTCAGGTATTCGGTCAGATCTTCGGACATGCGCTTGGTGAGGGTGGTCACCAGCACCCGTTCGTTCTGCGCGATGCGCAGTCGCGCTTCAGACAAGACGTCATCCACCTGAGTGGCAACCGGGCGTACTTCCAGCACCGGGTCTAGCAGACCGGTGGGCCGCACCACCTGTTCGGCCACGTCGTCACCGGACTTGTCCAGCTCATAGGGCCCGGGGGTCGCCGACACAAACACCGTTTGCGGCATCAGTGCCTCGAATTCCTCGAAGCGCATCGGGCGGTTATCCAACGCCGAGGGCAAACGAAAGCCGTATTCCACCAGGGTTTCCTTGCGCGAACGGTCGCCTTTATACATGCCGCCAATCTGCGGCACAGTAACGTGGGATTCATCGATGATCAGCAGGCCGTCACCGGGCAGGTAATCGAACAGCGTGGGCGGTGCCTCGCCTTCACCCCGGCCCGACAGGTAACGGGAGTAGTTTTCGATGCCCGAGCAATAGCCCAGCTCCTGAATCATTTCGATATCGAACTGGGTGCGCTGGCTGATGCGCTGCTCTTCCAGCAGCTTGTTGGCCGACAACAGCTGCGCCTTGCGCGCCTGCAACTCCACCTTGATATGCTCGATGGCACCGAGCAGCTTTTCTCGCGGGGTCACGTAGTGGGTTTTGGGGTAAATGGTAAAACGCGCCAGGGTCTGGGATTGAGCACCAGTGAGAGGGTCGAACAGGCTGATGCGCTCGATTTCGTCATCGAACAGTTCGACCCGCACCGCCTGGTTATCCGACTCGGCCGGGAAGATATCAATCACCTCCCCCCGCACTCGAAAGGTACCGCGCTGAAAACCGGCGTCGTTGCGGGTATATTGCAGCTCCGCCAGCCGGCGCAGCATGTCGCGCTGATTCAGCATATCACCCACCCGCAGGTGCAGCATCATGCTCAGGTAAGACTGGGGGTCGCCCAGACCGTAGATGGCCGACACCGAGGCCACGATAATCACGTCGCGTCGCTCCATCAGCGCCTTGGTGGCCGACAGTCGCATCTGCTCGATGTGATCGTTGATGGAGGCATCTTTCTCGATAAAGGTATCGGTCGTCGGCACATAGGCTTCGGGCTGATAGTAGTCGTAGTAGGAAACGAAGTACTCGACCGAGTTATGAGGAAAAAACTCCTTCATCTCGCCATAGAGCTGGGCGGCAAGGGTCTTGTTGGGCGCCAGTATCATGGTGGGCCGGTTCAGCTCGGCAATCACATTGGCCACTGTGAAGGTCTTGCCCGACCCGGTCACACCCAGCAGGGTCTGGTGAGCCAGGCCGGCATCGATCCCCTCCAGCAGTTGCGCAATCGCCGTCGGCTGATCACCTCCGGGCTGATATTCGCTGACCAGTTGGAAATCTTTGCTCATCACCTACTCTCCTCTTGATTCGACCCCCAGTTTACCCCCGGTGAAGCGCTAAATTTAAGCGAAAACTGCCGCCGTTGTCTTAAGGGTCAAAATTCGTATTTTATCCTTGACCCACCTCCCTTGGCTGCGTATTATCTGCGGCCTCTTCACGAGATTCCCCCTTAGTTCAGTTGGTAGAACGCCGGACTGTTAATCCGTATGTCGCTGGTTCGAGTCCAGCAGGGGGAGCCAAATTTCGCACTACCTCTCTTGACTTATCCACTAGAAGCACTTCGCCTTCGCCAAGAAACCCACAATTTGTGCCTTTACTCTAATGTCGCCGTTATCGTTCAGATATCGAGCGAAAATTTGTCGTGCCTTTTTCAAGATATTGTTTTTTAAGTATTTATTTTTTGGTTAAAAAATTGCCTGTTTATCCGGGAAGCCTGCTCTGTCTGGCTTTGCACCGGTTGTATGATGGTAATCCACAACCTTATCCACAGAAATGGTGGATAAGTGCAGCCAAGCCGGTTGCCACAAGGCTCAGACACGCTGTGCATAAGATTCCGGGCCTGTCTGGCCGCAAGGCACCTACTTGACAGCGCAGAAAATCTCCCTTCTGCATCGGGGTGCCGCCACCGAAGAATTGCAGTTAACTGCCGTCGAGTGGCGTGCCTGAGCCGACTTAAACTGTTTTTTCACGTTGTTTACATCGTTTATACGCTGAAAGAATAAAAACGGGGGTGACTTGTGCCAACTCCCTCTGAAATATCGCGATGTTACCGTGCGGCTGCGTTAGTGCGGTGCCATCAGTACGTTGAGGGTGGTGGCCAGCTCGTCCACCTGCGGCCCCACAATCAACTGCAGGTTCTGCTTACCCAATCTGACCACTTCGGTCACCCCCAGCGCCGTCAGCCGGGTGTCGTCTACCCGCCTCGGATCCTTTACAGTCAGCAGCAAGCGGGGAATACTGGCATCCGCCTGCACTAGATTGTCTGCTCCGCCTAGTGCCACTAGATATTCCTTCGCCAATGCGGCGGTGTCGGCAGAGGGCTCGGCCAGACCGGCAACCGGCGTGGCAGTCTCGTCCCCCGGCATGCGCAGCTTAAATAGCCGAATGGTGCAATAGAAGGTCACAAAATAAATCACGCCAACAGCCACGCCGATGGCCACCAGCGTCCAGGGCCGGGTAGCCAGATCCCAGCTTAGTACCAGGTCGAAAAGACCGGCAGAAAAACCAAAACCGTGCAGCGCCCCGAACAGATTGGTCACCACCAGCGCCAGCCCGGTCAGCAGCGCATGCACTACATAAAGCAGCGGCGCCATAAACAGTAAAAGAAACTCCAACGGCTCCGTAATGCCGGTCAGCATGGCGGTTATCGCCAATGACAACAACAGGCCGCCCACCTTAGCGCGCTGCCCTTTGGGGGCGGCCAGGGTCATGGCCAACGCCCCTGCCGGCAGGCCGAAGAGGATGACCGGGTAAAAGCCGGCCATAAAAACCCCGGCGGTGGGGTCACCGGCAAAGAAGCGATGCAGGTCGCCCCGGGTTATCTCGGTGGCCAGCCCGGTGATCACGCCCCCGTCCACGCCCGGCACCGGGCCGCCCACCGCCAGCGTCTGCACCAGTGCCGGATCCAGACATAACTGCTGCACTTTATCCGCCGCCTCGTAGCTCAGTTGCAGACAGGCACCAAAATCAAACCAGATCTGGCTGCTCAGCAGCTGATGCAACCCTATCGGCGTCAACGCACGACTGAGCAGCCCATAGAGAAACGGGCCAAGCGGCCCCAGTGCCGGGATGCCCGTGCCGACACTGTCGACGGTTTGCTGCAACAGCGGCCAGACAAGTCCGACGATAACAGCTGCCAGCAAGGCGAAAAGTCCGGTCATGATGGGTACCAGCCGCTTACCGCCAAAAAAGGCCAGAAAGCCGGGCAGCCGCACGCGATGAAAACGGTTATAACTGTGACCGGCGATGATGCCGGCGATAATGCCGCCGAAGAAAGACAAGTCGATATCGCCGTTGATGGCACTGGCGGCACCGGTCAGTACCAGATAGCCAACGGCGCCGGCCAAGGCCGCGGCCCCGGCGGCATCCCGCGTCAGGCCCACCGCAATCCCCAGGCAAAACAGCAGCGGCAGTTGATTGAAAATCGCCGCCCCCGCCTCGGCCATAAAGGCCACGCCCAGCAAATCGGGCTGGCCCAGGCGCAGCAGCAAGGCCGCTACCGGCAAGATTGCAATGGGTAATATCAGCCCCTTGCCCAGCTTCTGTAGGTAAACCAGCACCGTCACGGCAGATCTCCTTATGCGAAATGGAACGCGCCGGCATGGCCCATGCCAGCCAGAGTCTTGCTTAGGTCGCCATTCGAAATATGGTAGGCTTTTGGCATATCACCACGAGAAGCCTGCCATGCGTTTAATCCCTTTCGCCAGTGCAAACCAGGTCAGCCACTGGGCTGCCCATTACATTGCCGACTGCATCAATGTCTTTGCGCCCAGTGCTCAACGCCCCTTCGTGCTCGGGCTGCCCACCGGCAGCACACCTCTGGCCACCTACCATGAACTGGTTACTCTGCATCGAGCGGGAAAGCTCAGTTTTCGCCATGTGGTTACCTTCAATATGGACGAATACGTCGGACTACCGCCAGAACATCCGCAAAGCTATCACCACTTTATGTACCAAAACCTGTTCCGGCATGTAGATATCAACCCGGATCATATTCATATTCCCAACGGCATGGCCGACGATCTGGAGGCCGAATGCCGCCGCTATGAAGCGGCCATTCGCCACTATGGCCCTGTTCATCTGTTTCTAGGCGGCGTGGGTAGTAATGGGCATATCGCCTTCAATGAGCCCATGTCGCCCTTCGACTCACGTACCCACATCAGTACCCTGACCGAGGCTACCCGGCAGGACAACGCCCGCTTCTTCAACCAGGATCCGAACCAGGTGCCGACTCGGGCGCTGACCATTGGTTTGGCAACCTTGCAGGAGGCGGAGCAGGTCGTGTTACTGGTGACCGGACAGCACAAGGCGCTGGCGCTACGGGCGGCAGTGGAAGGCGATGTCAGTCCCTTGTGGCCAATATCGTCGCTGCGGTTACATAAAAATTGCCTGATGGTGTGCGATACCGATGCCACTCGGGAGCTCTCGCCACCCTCTCTCGATGCGGTCACCCCATGGATCGCCGATTCGCTCGTTCAGTCAGCCGCGGAGTAACCGATGTTTGCCCTGACCCATTGCACCCTGTTTGACGGCGAGCAACTGCTCGAGCGTCAGGCGGTGGTGATAGAACAAGATCGTATTGTCGCCATTCAGCCCGAAGCCACACTCGGCGCCGACCTGCCGCGCCACTCGCTGAACGGTGCCCTGCTGAGTGCCGGTTTTATCGACCTGCAGCTCAACGGCTGCGGCGGCGTCATGTTCAATAACGACATCAGCACTCAAACCCTGGATACCATGCACAGGACCAATCTACGGTCTGGCACCACCAGTTTTCTGCCCACGCTGATCACCTCCCCCGACCGGGATATGCAGCAAGCGGTCGCGGTCACGCAGGACTACATGGCCCGGCACCGGCATCAGGTATTGGGTCTGCATCTGGAAGGCCCCTACACCAACCTCGAGCGCAAGGGCATACATCCGGCGGCGCAGATACGGCAGCTGGATGAGCCGATGCTGGCGTTTTTGTGTCGGCATGCCGCCGTGATAGCCACTATCACCCTGGCGCCCGAATGCAATAACCCCACTCATATTCGCCGCCTGAAGGCAGCCGGCATTCTGGTCGCCATGGGCCATAGCGCCGCCAGTTACGATGAGGCCATGGCGGGCTTTGACGCCGGGGTCGGCTTTGCC
>JAAEZO010000275.1 GCA_018222825.1 Gammaproteobacteria bacterium | reverse complement strand
GCGTCAACTTCGCGGTGGCCGAAACCGGTACCCTGTGCCTGGTGGAAAACGAGGGTAACGGGCGTATGTGTACCACGGTGCCCGAGGTGCATATCGCCATCACCGGTATCGAGAAGGTAGTGGAGTTCCTGGCCGATGTGCCGCCGCTGTTCAGCGCCCTCACCCGCTCGGCAACAGGCCAGACCATCACCACCTACTTCAACATGATTAGCGGCCCTCGCAAGAGCGATGAGCTGGACGGCCCCAAAGAAGTGCATCTGGTGTTGCTCGACAATGGTCGCAGCCAGGCCTTTATGGACGAGGAAATGCGCAAGACACTGCAGTGCATCCGTTGCGGCGCCTGCATGAACCACTGCCCTGTCTACACCCGCATCGGCGGCCATGCCTATGGCACCGTCTACCCCGGTCCCATCGGCAAGATCATTTCACCCCACCTGATGGGCCTGGAGGCGACCCAGGATCTGCCCACCGCCTCCAGCCTCTGTGGTGCCTGCGGAGAAGTCTGTCCGGTACGTATTCCCATTCCCGAACTGTTGCAACGGCTGCGACGCGAAGCCAAACAGGAGCCCCGGCCCGGCGTGCCCGCCCTGCGCGGCCAGGGTGCAGCCAAAAGCAATCTGGAAGCCTTTGTCTGGCGCAGCTTCAGCCTGCTCACCAGCAAACCGTTGCTGTACCAAATCATGAGCTGGTGCACCACCCGCCTGCGCGGCCTGATACCGGGTAAACTGGGACCCTGGACTCGCTGTCGCACCGCCCCCAGACCCGCCGCCAGAACCCTGCGCGAACTGATGGCCAAGAGGAATAAATAATGTCGACTGCCCGCAACGCCATTCTCAACCGACTGCTTCAGGCTCAGGTCAAACCGCTGCCGGTCAACAATCCGGACTACCCTGTCTGGGATAATACAAACCGAGACGCCATGCTGACCCGGTTGACCGAACTATTGCAACAGAATCATGCCGATGTGATCAGGCTGAATCGTGGTGAACTGATAGCGACCCTGAAGACCGAAATTGAGAAGACGGCACTGAAACGCATTGCCACCGGCACCGGCGGAGACTTCCATGCCGAGATAACGGAGGCGCTGACCGACTGCGCCGAACAAGTGCCCTTCGACCAGCCGCTGGAACAGTGGAAAGACGAGCTGTTCAACCGGGTGGATGCCGGTATTACCGGCTGTCACGGCGCCATTGCCGCCACCGGTACCCTGGTACTCTGGCCCGGTCCGGCAGAGCCTCGCACCCTGTCGCTGGTGCCTCCCTGTCACATCGCCATTCTCAAGGCCTCGACCCTGCACGCCAACCTGCCGGCGATGATGGCCGACCAGGGCTGGGCGGGTGGCATGCCCACCAACCTGCTGCTGGTCTCGGGTCCATCCAAGACGGCCGACATTCAGCAAACCCTGGCCTATGGCGCCCACGGCCCGAAGCAACTATTGGTGCTGATTCTGGAAGACGCCTGATGAGCACACCAATCTCGAAACCACTTTAAGTGCTTATATAAAGGAACTTTGATGGAACACCGCTATCGCCTGCTGGTTGATGAACTGAACAGGTTTTTACCCGATGATCGTATCATTACCGACCCGTCGCTCTGCCTGGCCTACGGCACCGACGCCAGTTTTTACAGATTGCTGCCCAAGGTGATATTACGCCTCGCGAGTACCGATGAAGTGGTGCGGGTGCTGCAACTCTGCGGCGAACACGGCATTCATTGCACCTTTCGCGCCGCTGGCACCAGCCTGTCGGGTCAGGCGGTCTCCGACTCTGTGCTGATAACCCTTACCAACGACTGGCGCCATCATGAAGTGCTGGATGACGGCCACAGAATCAGCCTGCAACCCGGGGTGATCGGCGCCGATGCCAACAAGTATCTGGCCCCCTTCGGCCGCAAAATAGGCCCGGACCCCGCCTCCATCAACAGCTGCAAAATCGGTGGCATTGCCGCCAACAACGCCTCGGGCATGTGCTGTGGCACGGCACAAAATTCCTACCGCACCCTGGCAGGCATGAGTCTGGTGCTGGCCGACGGCAGCCGGCTGGATACTCGGGATCAGCAGAGCCGAGTCCGCTTTGCCGAGCAGCAACCACAGTTACTGGCCGGATTGGAGCAACTGGCCGACGAGGTGAAAACCAACCCAGGCCTGGCCGAACGTATTCGTCACAAGTACCGGCTGAAAAACACCACCGGCTACAGCCTCAACGCCTTGATCGACTTCGATGACCCCTTCGATATGCTGGCCCACCTGATGATTGGCTCCGAAGGCACCCTCGGTTTTATCAATGAAGTCACCTACAACACCGTGCCCGATCATGCCTTCAAGGCCTCCTGCCTGCTGGTGTATCCGGATATCGAAACCACCTGTCTGGCGGTGACCGAGC
>JAAEZO010000274.1 GCA_018222825.1 Gammaproteobacteria bacterium | reverse complement strand
TCGCGAAACAGCCACAGCGCCGCCAGGGTGGTGAACTCGAAGTAGGTCAGCGCCACCTCGGCGCGCGCCGTTTCTACCGCGGCAAAGGCGGCACAAAAGGCGTCTGCCGCCGGGCTGTCACCGTTGATGCGTACCCGTTCGCGATAATCGACCAGATGAGGAGACGAATAGACCCCCACGCTGTGGCCACCGGCGCGCAGCATGGCCTCAAGCAGGGCACAGGTGGTGCCCTTGCCGTTGGTGCCGCCCACGGTGATCACATGGCTTGGCAAACTGAGAAGACCCAAACGGCCGGCTACCAGCGTCATACGCTCCAGCCCCAGCTCGATATGAGCCATGTTGAGACCTTCCAGTACCACCAGCCAATCGGCCAGTGAGCGGCGAGAGTCGACGAGGCTGCTCATCAGACCGCTGCCGGCTCCTGATTCATCAGCTTGCCGATGAGGCCGGCCAGCTTGTCGCGCATTTCACGACGGTCGATGATCATGTCGATGGCACCGTGTTCCAGCAGGAATTCGCTGCGCTGGAAACCTTCGGGCAGTTTTTCCCGTACCGTCTGTTCGATCACGCGCGGACCGGCAAAACCGATCAGAGCCTTGGGCTCGCCGACATTGATGTCGCCCAGCATCGCCAGACTGGCGGATACGCCACCCATGGTCGGATCGGTCAGCACCGAAATATACGGCAGACCGGCCTGTGACAAACGATTGAGCGCCGCACTGGTCTTGGCCATCTGCATCAGCGAGAACAGGGCTTCCTGCATGCGGGCACCACCGGAGGCGGAGAAACACACCAGAGCACGATTTTCCGCGATACAGGCATCCACCGCCTTGATAAAGCGTGCGCCTACTACCGAGGCCATGGAACCACCCATAAAGGAGAATTCAAAGGCACAGGCTGCTACCGGCAGGCCCTTGAGGGTACCGGTCATCACCACCATGGCGTCGGTTTCATTGCTGCTTTTCTGGGCGGCACTGAGGCGATCTTTGTATTTCTTGGAGTCTTTGAACTTGAGCACATCCTGAGGCTCGAGTTCGGCACCCAGCTCGACACGACCATCCTGATCGAGAAACTTGTCCAGTCGTGACCGGCTGCCGATGCGCATGTGATGATCGCACTTGGGGCAGACTTCCAGGTTGCGATCCAGTTCGGCACGGTACAATACCTGCTCGCAATTAGCGCACTTGGTCCAGACCCCTTCCGGAATGTTATGACGACGAACACCGATGTTCTTATTCTTGGGAAGAATTTTCTCAAGCCAACTCATGGAAATCCTTAGCGTTATTGCATCGTTATTGCAGCGTTGTCGCTGCCTGGTTATTGCAAAACAATTGCATCGTTATCACGCAGTCTGGTCAGGTTGCGCGGCGACATGGACTGAACATCACCGATACCCGGTGCTGTTCGCCATTGCCCCGCCCTCTGCCAGCCAGGCGGCCGGGCGCTTTTACTCGCGGCGCCCTAGGCGTTATGGCTGGCATTAAACCATATATCTGCATGCTCGTTGATAAAAAACTTAAGCTCGACTGTACTGATCCGGCCCCGATCAGCGCAGCTGATCCGGTAGCCATAATGGTCCTGGCGGCGCGTCCGGCAAGCCATAGTGTTCCGGGTAATCTACCGCCACAAGATAAAGCCCACCCGCCTTGGCGGTCGGCCCGGCCAAGTTGCGATCGCGCCCTTCCAGCACCTGTTGCACCCAGGAAACGCTTTCCTCTCCCATGCCTACCTTCAACAGCGTGCCGGTGATGTTACGCACCATATGATGCACAAAGGCGTTGGCCTTGATGTCGAGCACCACATAATGGCCATAGCGCTCTACCTTCAGCTGCATGATGTTGCGATGAGGGCTGTGCGACTGGCACTGCACGGCACGAAAGGAGGTAAAGTCGTGTTCACCCAGCAGACACTGGCCTGCCTCATGCATCTTCTGCGCATCGATATCACCCACATAATGACTGACGCCGCTGCCATGAATGGCGGGCCGCATGTTGTGATTGAAAATGATGTAGCGATAGCGACGGGCGGTGGCGCTGAAGCGCGCGTGAAAGTCGTCATCCATCGTCTTGACCCACCGCACCGCAATATCGGACGGCAGATTGGCATTCATGCCCAGAGTCCAGGCGCCGGCCTGCCGATCCGCATGGGTATCGAAGTGCACCACCTGGCCGGTACCGTGCACACCGGCGTCGGTACGGCCGGCACACTGGATGCTAATCGGATGATCGGCAATTTTGGACAGGGCTTTTTCCACCTCAGCCTGAACGCTGGGGACTTCTCGTTGCCGTTGCCAGCCATAATAACGGCTGCCGTCATACTCGATGCCAAGGGCAATGCGCATATTCAGTTCCAAGGGTAAAAAAGGACGGCAATTATACCCGTTAC
>JAAEZO010000051.1 GCA_018222825.1 Gammaproteobacteria bacterium | reverse complement strand
CCGCCTACGCCCGCCAGTTTCTCTCACTGATGGAAAAACCGGACGTGGATCATATAGAGGGACTGTCACCGGCCATCTCCATCGAACAGAAGTCGACCTCCCACAATCCGCGCTCCACCGTCGGCACCATTACCGAAATCTACGACTACCTGCGGCTGCTCTTCGCCCGGGTGGGCGAGCCCCGCTGCCCGACCCATTCACTGCCGCTGGCGGCCCAGACCATCAGCCAGATGGTCGACAAGGTCATGGAGCAGCCGGAGGGCGCACGACTGATGCTGCTGGCACCGGTGGTCCGTAACCGCAAGGGCGAACACAGCAAGCTGCTCGATAACCTCTCCGCCCAGGGCTTTATTCGCGCCCGCATCGACGGCGAGGTATGCGATCTGTCGGATCCGCCGACACTGGAGCTACAGAAGAAACACACCATAGAGGTGGTGGTGGATCGCTTCAAGGTGCGCGAGGATCTGCAACTGCGACTGGCGGAATCGTTCGAGACGGCATTGGAGCTGTCCGGCGGTATTGCCTCGGTGGTGTCGATGGACGACGCCAATGATTCCGGCCTGGTGTTTTCCGCCAATTTCGCCTGCCCCGAGTGTGGCTATTCCATTGCCGAGCTGGAGCCGCGCATCTTCTCGTTCAACAACCCGGCCGGCGCCTGCGACAGCTGCGACGGTCTGGGTGTGCAGCAGATCGTCGATCCGGACAAGGTGATCAGCAACCCGGAGCTGAGTCTGTCCGGCGGTGCCATTCGCGGCTGGGACAAACGCAGCTATTACTACTACCAGATGCTCAAATCCCTGGCCGAGCATTACGACTTCGACCTCGAGGCGCCCTATCAGGAGCTGCCGCAAGCGATACAACAGGCGGTATTGTACGGCTCCGGCCGTACCAGCATCGAATTCAAGTACATGAACGACCGCGGCGATGTACTGGTGCGCAAGCACCCGTTCGAAGGCATATTGCACAACATGGAGCGCCGCTACCGGGAAACCGAGTCCAACTCGGTGCGGGAAGAACTGGCCAAATATCAGAGCCACCGCGCCTGCCCCGGTTGCAGCGGCACCCGCCTGAAAGAAGGCCCGCGCAATGTGTTTGTGGCCGGCCATACCCTGCCCCAGGTTGCCGACATGGCCATTGGCGAGGCTCACGCCTTCTTCACCGGCATGGAGCTGACCGGACAGAAGGCGCAGATCGCCGACAAGATTTTCAAGGAAATCGTGGCCCGGCTGGGCTTTCTGGTCAACGTTGGCCTCAACTACCTGACCCTGTCGCGCAGCGCCGATACCCTGTCCGGCGGCGAGGCCCAGCGTATTCGGCTGGCCAGCCAGATTGGCGCCGGCCTGGTGGGGGTCATGTATGTACTGGATGAACCCAGCATCGGCCTGCACCAGCGCGATAACGAACGACTACTGTCGACCCTGACCCACCTGCGGGATCTGGGCAACACCGTGATCGTGGTCGAGCACGACGAAGATGCCATTCGCGCCGCAGACTATGTGCTGGATATCGGCCCCGGTGCCGGCGTGCACGGCGGCGAAATCGTGGCCCAGGGTACCCCGGCCGAGGTGATGGCCAACCCGGACTCACTCACCGGTGCCTACCTGTCGGGTCGGGAAAGTATTGCGATACCGGATCAACGCACTCCGGTAGGTGAGCACTGGCTCACGCTGAACGGGGCCAGTGGCAACAATCTGCAGAACGTCGAGCTGAAGCTGCCGCTGGGGCTGATGACCTGTGTCACCGGCGTGTCCGGCTCGGGCAAGTCGACGCTGGTCAACAACACCCTGTTCCCCATCGCCCATCGGGAGCTGAACAAGGCCACCGTCAGCCAGCCCGCGCCTTATGACCGCATCGACGGCATGGAGAAACTGGACAAGGTGGTGGACATCGATCAGAGCCCCATCGGCCGCACGCCCCGTTCCAACCCGGCCACCTATACCGGTATTTTTACCCCGATTCGCGAGCTGTTTGCCGCCACTCATGAAGCCCGCTCCCGGGGTTACAAGCCGGGCCGGTTCTCGTTCAACGTCAAGGGCGGCCGCTGTGAGGCCTGTCAGGGCGATGGCCTGATCAAGGTGGAAATGCACTTTCTGCCCGACGTCTATGTGCCCTGCGATGTGTGCAAGAGCAAACGCTACAACCGGGAAACCCTGGAAATCAAATACAAGGGGCTGAGCATCCACGAGGTGCTGGACATGACGGTAGAGGAAGCCAGCGACTTCTTCGCCCCGGTACCGGCCATTTCCCGCAAGCTGCAAACCCTGATGGACGTGGGCCTGTCCTATATTCGACTGGGTCAGTCGGCCACCACTCTGTCCGGCGGCGAGGCCCAGCGGGTCAAGCTGGCCAAGGAGCTGTCCAAGCGCGACACCGGCCAGACCCTCTATATTCTGGACGAGCCCACCACCGGCCTGCATTTTCACGATATTCAGCTGTTGCTGACGGTACTGCACCGGCTGCGTGATCACGGCAATACCGTGGTGATCATCGAGCACAATCTGGACGTGGTCAAAACCGCCGACTGGATCGTCGACATGGGGCCGGAAGGCGGCAGCGGCGGAGGCCGAATCCTGGTGACCGGCACCCCCGAGCAAATAGCAGAGCACAAGGAGTCGCACACAGCTCGCTTTTTACGGCCTATGCTGAAAGGGCGCTAGTCTGCATGGAAGCAACGATGAAAAGGATTTCATTGCCCTATCTCTGGTTCTGGTGTTTCGCCGCCTGGTCACTGGGCGGCATGCACTACTTCATGCACAACCCCGGCGGCTCCGGCTTTTATCTGCCGTTCAACATGGTCGGCTGGATCTTCATCTCGCTGATGACCGGCCTGGGGCTGTGGCAGATGACCCTCAACCGCAGCGTCAGCTACAGCCATTTTCATCTCTGGTGCTGGCTGGTACTGCTATTGCTGCTGGTGCCGCTGCTCTATCCCAACCGGGGCTTTGCCGATCACGCCCTGCCCCGGCTGGCGGGACTGGCCGGCGGTTTGCTGTTCTATTTTGCCCTGCTGCAGTGCCGCCTGAACGAAGCTGCCCGCTTTCGGCTGCTGTATCTGCTGCTGGCCGCCGTGAGTCTGGAAGCCCTGCTCGGTCTGGTGCAGTATTATCTGCTGACGCCCGGCAACTGGATTGGCTACAACACCGAGACCAACCGTCCCTACGGCATCTTTCAGCAACCCAATGTGATGGCCAGCTTCATGGCCACCGGTCTGATGCTGGCCTGTTATCTGGGGCTGGCAGATACTCGCCGCCTGCCGGTCGTTAGGCAGTTCTGGCTGGGCGCCGTGCTGGTAAGCGGCTCCCTGTTACTGACGGTGCTCCAATCCAGGGTTGGCCTGCTCGGTGGAGTGATAGGGCTAGTGCTGCTGCTACCCTGGGCCTGGCAACAAAACCCGAAATACTGCCGCCGGGGGCTGGGGCTGATCGGGCTGGGAGTATTGCTCGGGCTGGTGTCAATGGCCCTGGTGGAAGGGGTACAACGCGGCGCCGAGGTCTACAACAACCCCGGTATTCGCAAACACTACTGGTTGCAGAGTCTGGCGCTGATTGCCGAACACCCCTGGTTCGGCGCAGGCTATGGTGACTTCGAGCGTCAGTTCATGGAGTTCTATCACGCCCAACGGGAGCTGCAACCCAGTCTGCCGATGATGGAGTCCAACCTGGATCATCCCCATAACGAATTGCTCTACTGGGGAGTCGAAGGCGGCCTGTTGCCGATGCTGGCCATAATCTCGCTGGCACTGGCCTTCATCCGTCTGCTGTTCAAGGCGCCATGGCGCCAGGCACTGGCGCTGGCCGCCCTGGTCTGGCCCATCGCCCTGCACAGCCAGACCGAATACCCCTTCTACCATTCCCTTGCCCACTGGATAACACTGCTGGTGCTGTTGTACTGGATAGACACCCGGCTGGAAGCACCGCGTAGCCAGCCTTATCGGCCCCGGCTACTGGCCCGCTTTTCCGCCCTGCTGATCCCGGCACTGGTAGTGCCCTTCATGCTCACCGGGCTGCAGACCGCCCGGGTCGTTACCCAGTATGAACGCGGCGGCAGCAAGGAGCCGGCGCTACTGTTATCTGCCAGCAATCCCGTGGCCTGGCTGACCCGGCTGGAATTCAACGCCATGTCGCTGCGACTGGCGGTAGGCTCGGCGCAGCAAAATACCGAAGAGCTGCAAGCCTATGTCGACTGGGGCCGGCAGTTTGTGCGCCATACTCCCAGAGCCAAGATTTACTACAATATGGCGCTGGCTCTGAATCGGTTGGAGCGGCCACAAGAAGCGCAGCAGTTACTGGAAGAGGCACGCTATTACTACCCGAATGACGCCACGCTTCAGCAGGACAATATCAGCCAGGCGCTGCAGAGCCTGGATCAGGACAGCAGCCAAGCCGACAACACGGCCATGATTACCCACATCGGGCAATCCTGAACAGTACTCACTGTGCCACCGGCACGAAGCGAACCCGGAACATTCTGGGCCAGTGCTTGCCGGTGAGATAAAACTCGTCATTTTGGAGATCATGAGCGATGCCATTGAGCACCGCCTCGGGATCCGCAGGACGGCCGCTCAGTGCCAGCAAGGGGGTGGCGTCAATGTCGGCATCGACTCGCCCGCTGCGCTTGTCGATTCTGACGATGCGGTGTTCCTTCCAGATGTTGGCGTAAATGTAGTCGCCCACGCAGGCCAGATCGTTAAGCCGGTCCTGTGGCCAGTCTTGCTGCATCACGGTCACGCTGGACTGGGGTGAAAAATCCACCGGATCACGCCGGTAAAGAGTCGCACTGCCATCACTCATCCATAGAGACTCGCCATCGAAGCACAGGCCCCAACCTTCGCCGCCGTATTGATGCGCCTGCACCAGCGTCAGCGTATCCAGGTCATACACCAGCGCCAGCCCTTCTTTCCAGGTCAGCTGAATCAAGCGGTTACCGACCCGCTCCAGCCCTTCGCCGAAATAACCGGGATCCAGCGCCAGCCGTTGCACCACTTCGCCGCTTTCCGGATCCACCTTGCGCAGGCTGGAGCGACCATAGAGACCGGTACTTTCATAAAGATAGCCATCATGCAGCAGCAGCCCCTGAGTAAAAGCCGCAGGATCGTGGGGCAGGGTTTCCATCACCTCTATCCCAAGTCGTTCAACCTGGCTCTCCTGCCCATGAGCCATCAGACTGAACAGCCAGACGGCAAACAGTGTCCGGGTCCACCTTGTATTAACCAACATACGCCCTCTCATGACGTTAAACCGCTGACACCTTAATCACCCCCTCAAGCACCAGCATCATAGCGATACATACGGCGGCAAGACACGTCCGTGTCTGTTGTTGTCGCAATCCAGATACGGCTCGAATGGGGCTAAATCACTGAAGGGTAACGGATCCAGAAAAAAACCAGCCGCAAACGCGCCCAGCCAACAGACAGCAACCCTTGCTATTACCGTGATTTAAATGGAAATTCAGTATCAACACTCGGTCTATACTTGTGGCGGAAGATACCATGGTTCAAAGCCTGTCAGGATGTGAAACATCCATAATGAATCCATCTCGTCGACCCCACACCCTCAGGAGCACAATAATGAAGAGATTACTTCGAATACTGAACCCGTTACTGATCCTGTCCCTGATGATGGGCACCATGCCGCTGACGGTTCAGGCCCAACCAGGCCAGCTGATATCGACCCAGAGTGCACTGGATGCGGCGCAGGTCGACGCCGACCGTGAACGTATCGGTAACCTGCTGGCTCGTGCCGATGTTCGCGAACAGCTGGTTAACTATGGTGTTGAATTAAATGAAGTCGAAGCCCGGGTCGCTGCCCTGTCGGATCAGGAAGTGCGCCAGATGACCGAACAGCTGGACAATATGCCGGCCGGTGCCAATGCGGTGGTAGGCGCCCTGCTGACCGTCTTCATCATACTGCTGGTGACCGACCTGCTGGGTCTGACCCACGTCTTCCCCTTCACCCGCTAATGCGCCTGTATTCTCGAGCACAAAACGTCCGCCTGGCGGGCGTTTTGTCATTATTGATGCTGCTGAGTGGCTGCGCCGTCCCGCCTCGGCTGTCATCGGACGCCGAGACCCGACTGCCGGACCGGGCCTATGTCACCGGCGTGCCCTTTTACAGTCAGCGCGACTACCAGTGCGGTCCTGCCTCGCTGGCCATGGCCCTCAACGCCAGTGGTGTCGAGGTGACCGTGGATCAGCTGATCCCCCAGCTATTCGTGCCGGGCCGCGAAGGCAGTGTACAGCCGGAGATGATGGCTGCGGTTCGCCGCCATCAACGCATCAGTTATCCGCTGGACGGCAGTTTCGATGCACTGCTCTCGGAAGTCGACGCCGGACATCCGGTGGTGGTGTTACAGAACCTGTCACTCCCCCTCTGGCCCCTGTGGCACTACGCGGTTGTCATCGGTTACGACCGGGCGCGAGAGAAACTGGTGCTGCACAGTGGCGAACAGCCGCGCCAGGTGACCGATTTGAGTCGTTTCGACGCTACCTGGGCGCGCAGTGACCGCTGGGCCATGGTAGCGCTGCCGCCAGGTCAGTTGCCGCAGAGCATCTCTGCGCAGCAGGCTACCGACAGCATCGCGGCTTTCGAGTCGACCGCCGGGGTCGAAGCGGCCCTGCCCGCCTGGCAGGCGCTGGTTGCCCGCTGGCCCGACCATGCCATGGCCTGGTTTGCGCTGGGCAATGCATTGCACGCCAGTGGTAACCTGCAAGCGGCGGCCGATGCCTTCGAGCAGGCCACCAAACAGGATGCCTCGCTGGCGGCGGCCTGGCTCAACCTGGGACTGACCCAGCGTGGTCTGGGCCAACAGCAGCAGGCCATCGACAGCCTGCGCCGGGCAGCGAGCCTTCCCGGCCAATGGCAGGCACTGGCTGAAAAAGCATTAGCCGAAAGATAAGGCGTGAAGATCAACGACTCACTTCACATCTTATCCCTCTCGGTTTTTTACCTTACTGAATCGGATCGTCCGTGGTCAGCATGGTCACCAGCCGGCGGCGCGTCACCAGCCCCAGCCCCTGACGACCGACCGGTAGCAGAAAACCGGCGGTTTCTTCCAGCTGCAGTGTCTTGAGCGCCGTCAGCAGTGAAGCATCTTCGGTCAGCTCAATCAGCCGTAAACGATCATCCAGCAGCGGCGCCAGCGCCTGGGCCAGCGTTTGCTCTTGCTGTTGCCGCCATGCTCGACAGGGTTCGACCAATGCCTCTCCCTCGAGCAGATAGCAACTCTCCGCCAGTCGCACCACCACCAGGGGCTGCTTTTGCTCGAGCACCGCATCCAGATGATGTGCCCCCTGCTCGAGATCGAGCACGGCGAAACGCAAACTGGCCAGCTCGGACAGATAACGCTGCGCCAATGCGGTGCGCAGAGGGTGAGTTTGCAGCAGACGTCCCCGTTCCTTGAGCAGGGTCAGCAGCAGCGATGGTTGCCGAAAACCATGCTGGCAGACCAGATTGGCAGTGAGCACCACCGTCATCGCCGGAAACATGGCTTCGGCGCTGAGCGACAGTTCAAGTACCGTGGCCAATGCCGCCAGGGGCGCATGCAGCACGGCCCCCATCATGGCCACCATGCCCAGCAGGGCGTACAGACCCGGCTCGGACGCTCCCGGCACCAGAGCGCCTGCCACGCCACCGGCGCAGACCCCCAGCATCAACATGGGGGCTATCTGGCCGCCCGGTACGCCCAGCCCGATGGCGGCGGCCGTGGCAATCAGCTTGGCCCCCAGAATCAACAACAGCAGCAGCCAGGGCAGCTGATGACTCAGGGTGGCGTTGATGGTGTCATAACCCGAGCCGAGGATCTGCGGAACAAACACCGCCAGCCCGCCGGTGATCACACCGGCCAGCAGCAGCCTGAGCGCCCGGCTTTTGAGCGGGAAACGACAAAACAGCCGAACCATATGATGAAACAACACCGCCACCAACCCCATCCAGAGCCCGGTAAGCAGCAAACCGGGAATGTCGCCATAGCCCGCCAGTGACAAGCGCACCGGGTGCAATATCGAGTTAGGCCCGAGCAGCACGCTACTGAAGGCCGAGGCGCTGATGGCGGCGGCGATAATGGGGGCAAAGCCCAGCAGGCTGTATTCCATCAGCACCACTTCCATCGCGAACAGCACGCCGGCCAACGGCGTGTTGAAGGCGGCGGAAATGACCGCCGCCGTACCGCAGCCAATCAGCAGCCGCTGCTGACTTGGCGGTCGGTTGGTATGCTGCCCCAACAAACTGGCGATACCGGCGCCCATGTGCACCGCCGGGCCTTCACGGCCGACACTGTGGCCGGTACCGAGCGCAATCAACGCCGCCATGAACTGAAAGGCAGTATTGGCTGCCGGCAACCGGCCCCGACCGAACTGCAACCGCTCCAGCACGTAGGCCAGCCCGACCGTATGACTCGAGGCCGGCGTCAGCCGATAAAGCAGGATCAGCAACAGGCTGCCCAGCACCGGCAGCCCCAGTCGCCACCAGGGCGACAAGGATTCAAAATCTTCCAGATTGGCACCGTTCAGCCAGCCCAGGATCAGGTTCAACAGGCTGAGAAACACGAACATGATCAAAGCAGACAGAATGCCGATCACACCCCCCAGTAACACCAGCGGCAGCAGGCTGCGCGAGGGGCCGGCAAAAAAACGGTGCAGCAAGCTGGTCGTCGGCTTCATCGGTTATCGCCGCCCTGTGGCCAGCAGCCAGTCGAGCAACTCTCGCGCCAACCGCTCATGGGCCACCCCGAATGCCACCACCACCGCCGGCACCTCGACGCCAGGCACCGGCTCGGTTACCTCGAAACGTCGGCTGGCCAGGATACGACGATCGCGCGGATCCACCAGCTGCGCATCGAAACGGATAATGACCAGGGGCCGACCCTGCCGATATTCACTGTTAAAGGCACGGAGGGATCCTCCCAGCTCCAGTTCGGCCTGCAAGGAGTCGGCGTCACCGCTGATATGCCGGATGCGGCCATCCTGCCGGAACGTATCGATCAACTGATCACGCCACAATACCGGCACCGGCGACACCCAGCGCACGCCCTGATAGGCGCTGAGCTGATTGTCTTGTGGCACCACCAGAATACGATTACCGGCCAGCAGGCCACTGGTCTCGGGCCGGGTGATGCGTAGCGTCAGCTCAATGCCCGGCGCCGAGCTCGGGGCCAGAGTGGGTGGTGGCAGGCGATAAAAGGTGACCGGCGGGGATGCCGGCAGCAGGCTGCAGCCACTCAGCATCAGGATTACCGGCAACAAGAAAGACCAGCGTCGTATCGCCATCATGGTTGAAACTCCTTAATGTCTTCACCACCGAGCAGAAAATCGGACGGATTCTGCTCCAGCTTGCGGGCTACCTCGCCCAGGGTTGCCAGCGTGCTGCGCAATTCCTTCAGAGTCGGCTCCAGCTCGGCCATGCCCTGTAACCCCGAGCCCAGTGCCTGCTGATTATCGGCCAGCAGACGATCGAGGTTACGGCTGAATCGTTCGATAGACGCCAGGCTGCGATCCGCATTGGCGAGCAGACGATCGCCTTTCCCCTCGAGCCGATCCTCCAGCTGGCCGAGCAGGCGGGAAGCCTGGCTCATGGTGATCTTCATCTGCCGACTGGCCTCGGCCAGATCCGACACTCCCTGGCCGAGTTCGTCTTTCTGCTCGGCAATCACACCGGTGGTTTGATCCAGGTTGGCTAGCACTCGGCTGAGATGGCGGCTGTTTTCCGCCGAGAACAACTGATTGGCGTTATCGACCAGCGACTTGATGCCGACCAGCAGCTCTTCGCTGTTCACCCGCAGGCGAGCGATGGGGGAAGGATCCGCCAGGATCAGCGGTATGGCATCGCCTTCTGCCTGCAACGCCGGGCTGGCGGGAGAGCCCTCGCTCAGCTGAATGTTGGCGGCGCCGGTGATATTGGCCAGTGCCAAGCGGGCCCGGGTGTCGGTTTTAACCGGCGTCGGCCGGGCGATACGTACCCGCGCCAGCACTCGGCGCGGATCCTCGGGATCCAGAGACAGGTTTTCTACCTCCCCCACTCGAATGCCGTTGTATTCAACTGCACTGCCCACCGTCAGCCCGCTGACCGGTTCCCGAAACACGATATCGTACAGCCGGGAATCCTGCTGGCTGCCGGCCTTGGCCAGCCAGAGCGCGAACAGCAGTACACCGGCGGCGACAATCAGGGTAAAAAAGCCAATCAGCACATGATGTGCACGGGTTTCCATTGCCTACTCCTTGAACGCGGCGTCGACCGCCTGACTCGCGGCGCGACCGCGGGGGCCATGAAAGTAATCCTGTATCCAGGCATCGTCGGTGGCGGCCACCACCGCCAGCCGGTCGGCGACCAGCACTCGCTTGCGTGACAACACCGCCACCCGATCACAACAGGCATACAGGGTATCCAGATCGTGAGTGACCAGAAACACCGTCAGATTGAGCGCATCGCGCAGCGTCAGCAGTAACCGATCGAAGGCCGCCGCCGCGATGGGATCCAGGCCGGCGGTGGGCTCGTCGAGAAACAGCACATCCGGATCCAGCGCCAGCGCCCGGGCCAGCGCCGCCCGTTTGATCATGCCGC
This sequence comes from Gammaproteobacteria bacterium, assembly GCA_018222825.1. Classification (GTDB taxonomy): domain Bacteria; phylum Pseudomonadota; class Gammaproteobacteria; order Enterobacterales; family Aeromonadaceae; genus Oceanimonas. The sequence continues at coordinate 8,346 of JAAEZO010000051.1, read as the reverse complement.
CGGACAACTCGGACGGATACAGGGTTGCCGCAGTGGCCGGCAACCCCACCAGCGCCAGTTTGACCGACGCCAGGTAAGCCGCATCGGCGCGAGACAACCCCGCCTGCTCGATCAACGCCAGTGCGATATTCTCGGCGACCGTCAGCGACGAGAACAAAGCGCCCTTTTGAAACAGCACCCCCATGCGTCGCTCCAGCAGCACCCGCTCCTGCTCCGGCAAGGCCAGCAGGTTCTGGCCCAGTAATCGCACCTCGCCACCGCTGGGTCGGCGCAGTCCCACGATGGATCGCAACAGTACCGACTTGCCGGTGCCGGATCCACCTACCACCCCGAGGATCTCGCCCCGATAAACATCCAGATCCAGATCCTCGTGCACCGCATGCGTGCCGAATCGATTGTCGAGCGCCCGCACCTGAATCACCACGTCGCCAGTTTGCCTCACCAGTCCATCTCCATCAAAAACAGCGCGGCAATCGCATCCAGCAGTATCACCACAAAGATCGACTGCACCACGCTGGAGGTGGTGTGTTCACCCACCGACTGGGCGCTGCCGCCGACCTTGAATCCTTCCAGACAGCCAATCAGTGCGATCAGCAGGGCAAACACCGGCGCCTTGCCCATTCCCACCAGAAAATGCCGTACCGGCACCTGCTGCACTATCGCCAGATACTGAGCCAGAGAAATATCGAGTGACAGTAACGACACCATGGCGCCGCCGACCATGCCCGAGAGCATGGCGATAAAGGTCAGCAACGGCAAGGTCAGTACCAGCGCCAGCAGCCGAGGCAGCACCAGCAGCTCGATGGGATCCAGCCCCTGGGTACGCAGTGCGTCCAGCTCTTCATTCACCTTCATCGAACCAAGCTGGGCGGTAAAGGCACTGGCGGTACGGCCGGCCAGCAGAATGGCGGTCAGCAGCACCCCGAACTCGCGCAGAAAGGAATAGGCTACCAGATCGACCGTATAGATGGTGGCCCCGAAGTTGGCGAGCACGGTGGCCCCGAGAAAAGCCACCACGGCGCCGACCAGAAAGGTGAGCAAGGCGACGATGGGCACCGCGTTGAGGCCGCACTGGTGCATCTGCGCCACCAGTGCGGTGAGCCGCCAGCGCCTAGGTCGGACTGCCGATGCCGCCAGGGTACTCAGAGTCAGGCCCATGAAACCGAGCAGCATAACCAGCTGCTGCCAGCCACTCAGCATGCGCTCACCCAGCCGGGCCAGGCCATCACTCCAGCGAGAAACCTCCGGCGGCGGAGCTTCCCGGCCGGCCATGGCGCTTGCCACCGTCAGCAACAGCGCCCGGCGTTCGACAGACAGCCCGCTGGCATCGGGCAGCAGGCGGCACAAGGCATCCGCACCCAGCAGCTTTACCAGCAGGGCGGCACCGGCGGTATCCAGCTCGGTAAGGCCTGAGGCATCCAGCCCCACCACCGGCGCTGCCGGCGGCGCCACAGTACGCACCAGTTGTGCATAATGTGCCAGAATCCAGGGGCCCTGCAGGCAAGCACAGGGCTGGTCGCCGGTGGTCACGGTCAATGCTGTACTCGTTCCGCTCATGCTTTCATCCCCGATCGAGAATAAATCCATATGAGGCTCACATTGTCTGTCATCACCCCCATAACCACAACAAGTACCCGGTTTATGCTAGGATCCTGCGATCTTTAATCTTCGTGCCGGAGTCTTCATCATGACCATAGAACAGCAATTACGGCAACGCAGCGGCGGCCGCTGTAAACGGTGCGGCACCACCGCGCATATCGAAGGCAAGGTCAACGGCGTGCAAATAATGCTGGTGGCCAGGTTCCTTAAAAAAGCCTGATCACGAATCGCCGAGGAGGCATCCATGTACAAGCTGGTGTTTTTCGTACCCGAATCCCATCTTGAACCGGTCAAGGCGGCGGTGTTCGCCACCGGCGCCGGCAAGATTGGCGATTACGACTGCTGCTGTTTCGAAACCCGCGGCACCGGCCAGTTTCGGCCGTTGGCCGGCGCCACGCCCTTTATCGGCGAGAGCGGCACTCTGGAACGGATCGAGGAAGTACGGGTCGAGCTGGTGTGCGAGGATCACCTGATCCGCGCCGCCGTCACGGCCCTGCGCCAGGCTCATCCTTATGAAGAGCCCGCCTTCGATGCCTGGCAGCTGAGCGAATTTTAACGCCACCGCCGAAGACAAGAGGGATACAATCAGGCTATCCCCCTTGCCACCTCGGAGTCTGCCATGTCGAATTACTGCATCCTGCCAAGCCCATTGGGCTGGCTCTCCGTCTCTGCTACCACCGATGCCATCACGGAACTGCGCTTCATCGACGAGGTTGATAACGCCGTACCGCCAACGACCCCCTTGTTACAATCCGCCTGCCGGCAACTGACGGAATATTTCGAAGGCCAACGCCGCCACTTCGAACTGCCACTGGCGCCTCGAGGCACGCCGTTTCAGCAAGCCGTCTGGCTGGCACTGCAAACCATTCCCCACGGCGAACACCGCAGCTATAAAGACATGGCCCTGCTTATCGATAATCCCAAGGCGATGCGGGCCGTCGGGCTGGCCAATGGCCGCAACCCCATCGCCATTATCATTCCCTGTCACCGGGTCATCGGGGCCAGCGGCAAGCTGGTGGGCTATGCCGGAGGGCTAGAACGCAAGTCCTGGCTGCTGCAACACGAGGCCGCCCCGGGCATCGGCTAGCGACAAACACTCGTCACCGTGTGCGAGATCTCTCAAAGCATCGAAGGCAGAAGCGTTTTATGATCACGCCATCGGCCGACTGTTAAATATTTATCCTTATTTATCATGAATTTAAAAATAACCATGAATTCAACAGCCAAGATGACTGCACTTTTTTGAGTTGAGCAGAGAGCGAACCGGGCTACTATGTTTGCAGCAGGAAGCGAAGAGCCGGTCAGGAAGACAGGCTGCCAGGACAGGCAAGGAACCCCGCAGGATGCGGCGATGGACACCTCCAGGATGGAGACGAGCGTCAGGTCAGGATGACTTGCGGTCAGGAAGACAAAGGACAGCCCGACGGATCGGGAAAGGGAACGCCATAAAGGATAAGGCACGTCAGGGATTGCAGGGAGCACACCGGTTTACGGACAAGCCAATTAGACGACCCAAAAAGGGGCAACATGATGTTGCCCCTTTTTCTATGGCTGAAATTTCTTTGGCATAAATAAGGTCAGGCGGAAGGCGTATTCATCACCTGCCGCCTGACTCTTCATGCGGTTAACTACCGGTTGTCTTCACCACCAGACAATCCATGCCCTGACGCGACAGCCGCTGGCAGGCATTCTTTGCCTGCTCCTTGTGCATGCCCACCAGTCGAGCCCTGAACAGCCGGCGATTACTGATGTTCACCTCATTGACGGCTACCTGGATGACATCGACATTGTCCAGCCGACGGGCCGCATCGGATGCCCGATCTCTCGCCTGCTCCGGTACCCGAAAGGAACCAATCTGCACCGCCCAGCCGAGGTCGCCGACGGGCAAGGACTGTTGTACCGATAAGGTCTGCTGTACCGGCAAGGTTGCCCGTTGCAGTACCGCCGGTGCGCGCGCGACGGGCTCGGCCCTGACCACCTGACGCACGGGTTCAGTGCTGACCAGCAGCTTGTCGGCCGAGGTCCGCTTGCCCGCTTTACCGGCAAGTTGAGTAGCACGCACGAAGCCGCCATCCAGTAATTTTGCCATTTGGGCGTCTCGGGACTGAGCCGTATTGCCGCCCATCACCACGCCAATAAGGCGGCGTTCGCCCCGCACGGCGGAAGTGGCGACATTAAAGCCCGATGCCCGTATATAACCGGTTTTCATGCCATCGACTCCCGCATAGTTTTTGACCATTCGGTTGTGGCTGTAATAAGTCTTGCCCCTGAAGCTGAAAGAGGCCGTTGAAAAATAATGATAATGCTGGGGAAAGTCCTTCATCAATCGCAGCGACAGTATGGCCAGATCCCGGGCGGTGGAGGACTGGGCATTGTCCGGCAGACCGGACGCGTTACGAAAGGTGGTCGACGTCATCTTCATCGACCTTGCCTTGGCAGTCATCATGCGGGCAAATTCGCTTTCGGTGCCGCCGAGAGCTTCTGCCACCACCACGGCGACGTCATTGGCGGAACGCACCACCAGCGCCGGAATGGCGTCCCGTACCCGCAGTCGCTCTCCTTTCTTCAGCGAAATATTGGTCTGCGGCATGGAAGCGGCATGGGCCGATACCGGCATGGCGGTATCCAGCCGCATCAGCCGCTTGTCCATCGCCTCGAACAGCAGATAAAGCGTCATCATCTTGGTCAGCGAGGCCGGATAACGGGTCGCGTCGGCGCTGGAGGCATGCAGTACCTCTCCACTGTCGGCGTCCAGCACGATAGCGGCATAGCGCGGGTTGGCCTGCGCCTGACTCAAGGGGGCTAATAACAGCATAACCACCAAGAGCAACCACCCTGTTTTTCCGGTGTGTCTTACAGCAAACATGGAAGGCTCCTCCCAGTAGTGAAATAAAGTCGGCAGAAGCTACGCCATCGCCCGAAGGCTGTCCAGCCTTTCCAATGGGCCGCAACCAAAAACACATAGCGACTGCCTGCGTTGCTCTCCCTGCTAATACCAGCATACACCCCACGCGCGAGTAGACGCCCCGACGCTTAAATAAAAAGGCGCCATTGGCGCCTTCTTGTCTCGGGGAAAGATGCTTGTAGCACGCGTCTTTACTCCATAATTACGTGCCTGAAATCAGGCGCTCAGGTTGGGTGCCAGCCATTTTTCCGCCTCTTCCCGCGTCATGTCCTTACGCGCGGCGTAATCCAGCAGCTGATCCTCCTGGATCTGCGCTATCGCAAAGTAGCGGGTATCGGGGTAGGAAAAATAGAAGCCCGAGACCGCCGCTCCCGGCCACATGGCGTAGGATTCGGTCAGCTGCATGCCGATGCGCGACTCCACATCCAGCAACTGCCAGAGTGTCCCTTTTTCGGTGTGCTCGGGACAGGCCGGATAACCCGGAGCCGGCCGAATGCCGCTGTACTTTTCCCGAATCAGCTCGTCGTTGCTGAGCGTCTCGTCGGCGGCATAGCCCCAGTATTCACGGCGCACCAGCAGGTGCATGTATTCGGCAAAGGCTTCCGCCAGACGGTCGGCCACGGCGCTGGCCATGATGGCGTTGTAATCGTCTTCCGCCTCTTTATAGCGACGGACGATGTCATCTTCACCTATGCCGCCGGTCACCGCAAAGCCGCCCACGTAGTCAGGCTTGGTCCCCCTGGGTGCCACATAGTCGGCCAGACAGTAGTTGGGAAAACCGTCTTTCTTCTCGGTTTGCTGACGCAGGAAACGCAGGGTGTGCAACACCTGAGTGCGGGACTCGTCGGTATAGATTTCCACATCGTCTTCCACGCTATTGGCCGGGAACAGCCCCAGCACACCGGAACAACGCAGCTCACCTTCGGCCTCCAGTTTGTCCAGCATCGCATTGGCATCGGCAAACAGCTTCTTGGCCTCTTCGCCCACCACCTCGTCTTCCAGAATGCGCGGATACTTGCCCGCCAGCGACCAGGTCAGGAAGAAGGGCGTCCAGTCGATATACTCGCGCAGCACCGAAATAGATACTTCATGCAGCTCGTGAATACCCGGTTTGGCCGGTACCGGCGGCGTGTAGGACTGCCAGTCGATGGCCACCTTGTTGGCGCGGGCCTCGGCCAGGGTCACCGGCTTGGTACGCGGTTTCTTGCGCGCATGCTGATCGCGCACCACGTCATATTCCTTGTTCAGCCGGTCGACGAAGGCCGGCTTGTTTTCAGCGCTCAGCAGGGTTTGTACCACCCCCACCGCGCGGGAGGCATTGGATACATAGACCACCGGTTCGTCGTAGTTCTGTTCGATCTTGACCGCGGTATGGGCCTTGGAGGTGGTGGCACCGCCGATCAGCAGCGGTATGGTAAAGCCCTGGCGCTGCATTTCCTTGGCCACGTGCACCATTTCATCCAGCGAGGGGGTGATCAGGCCGGACAGGCCGATCATGTCGGCATTGGTTTCCCGCGCCGTCTTCAGGATCTGCTCGCAGGACACCATGACCCCCAGATCCACCACCTCGAAATTGTTGCACTGCAATACCACGCCGACGATATTCTTGCCGATGTCGTGCACGTCGCCCTTCACCGTGGCCATGACGATCTTGCCGTTGGTCTGGCCGACTTCCTTGCTGGCCTCAATAAAGGGATTCAGATACGCCACCGCCCGCTTCATCACCCGGGCCGACTTGACCACCTGGGGCAGGAACATCTTGCCCTCGCCGAACAGATCACCGACCACGTTCATGCCGTCCATCAGCGGACCTTCAATCACGTCCAGCGGGCGCACGGCCTGGGCGCGGGATTCTTCGGTGTCTTCTTCGATAAAGTCGGTCAGCCCCTTGACCAGAGAGTGCGCCAGTCGTTCGTTAACCGGCCAGCTGCGCCATTCCAGATCGCGCGGGTCTGCCGCCTGGGCGCCGCTGCCACGATAACGCTCGGCGATCTCGAGCAGCGCCTCGGTGGCGCCGTCGTTCTCGTTGAGCACCACGGCGATGACCTTTTCCTTCAGCTCGGGCTCGATATCTTCATAAATTGCCAGCTGACCGGCGTTGACGATGCCCATGTCCATGCCGTTCTTGATCGCATGGTAGAGGAACACCGCATGAATGGCCTCGCGCACCACATCGTTGCCGCGAAACGAAAACGACACGTTGGAGACGCCGCCGGAGATCATGGCATGCGGCAGATTATCCTTGATGTCTTTCACCGCTTCGATGAAGTCGACCGCATAGTTGTTGTGCTCTTCGATGCCGGTGGCCACGGCAAAAATATTGGGATCGAAGATGATGTCTTCCGGCGGAAAGCCCACCTGATCCACCAGAATGCGGTAGGCACGCTGACAGATCTCGAACTTGCGCTCGCGGGTATCGGCCTGACCGACTTCGTCGAACGCCATCACGATCACCGCCGCCCCGTAGCGGCGCACCAGCCTGGCCTGCTCGATGAACTTCTCTTCCCCTTCCTTCATGGAAATGGAGTTGACGATGCCCTTGCCCTGAATGCATTTGAGGCCGGCTTCGATCACTTCCCACTTGGAGGAGTCGATCATGATCGGCACCCGGGAAATATCGGGCTCGCCGGCAATCAGGTTGAGGAAGCGGGTCATGCAGGCCACCGCATCCAGCATGCCTTCATCCATGTTGATGTCGATGATCTGGGCGCCGCTTTCTACCTGCTGCAGCGCCACTTCCAGCGCCTCGTCGTATTTTTCTTCCTTGATCAGCCGCTTGAAACGGGCCGAGCCGGTGACGTTGGTGCGCTCGCCGACGTTGACGAACATGCTGTCGGCGGTGATCTGCACCGGCTCCAGGCCAGACAGCCGGCAGGCGACCGGCAGCTCGGGCAGTGCGCGCGGCTTGATGCCCGCCACCGCCTCGGACATGGCCCGAATATGCTCGGGAGTGGAGCCACAGCAACCGCCCACCAGGTTGAGGAAACCGCTTTCGGCCCACTCGCGAATATGCGCGGCCATTTCGTCCGCTTCCAGGTCATATTCACCGAAGGCATTGGGCAAACCGGCATTGGGGTGAGCGGAGACATAGGTTTCGCTGATCCGGGACAGTTCGGCCACGTATTGGCGCAACTCGTCCGGCCCCAGGGCGCAGTTCAGGCCGAAGGAGATGGGCTTGGCATGACGCAGGGAATGATAGAAGGCTTCGGTAGTCTGGCCGGTCAGGGTACGACCGGAGGCGTCGGTAATGGTGCCGGAGATCATCACCGGCAGCCGAATATTCTGTCGTTCGAACAGACCTTCGATGGCAAACACCGCCGCCTTGGCGTTGAGGGTGTCGAAGATGGTTTCGATCATCAGCAGGTCGGCACCGCCATCGATCAATGCCTGGGTCGACTCGGTATAGGCTTCCACCAGCTGATCGAAGGTGACGTTACGATAACCGGCATCGTTCACATCCGGCGAAATGGAGGCGGTTCTGTTGGTCGGACCCAGCACCCCGGCCACAAAGCGCGGCTTGTGAGGCTCTTTCGCGGTCCACTCATCGGCTACCTGGCGGGCCAGTCTTGCCGCTTCACGGTTGATTTCCACCGCCAGCGATTCCATCGAGTAATCCGCCATGGCGATGCTGGTGGCGTTGAAGGTATTGGTTTCGATGATATCGGCGCCGGCGGCAAAGTAGTCGCTGTGGATCTGGGCGATGATTTCGGGCTGGCTCAATACCAGCAGGTCGTTGTTACCTTTCAAGTCCGATGGCCAATCGGCGAAGCGTTCGCCTCGATAGGCGGCCTCGTCCAGTCGATGTGACTGGATCATGGTGCCCATGCCCCCATCGATAATCA
>JAAEZO010000273.1 GCA_018222825.1 Gammaproteobacteria bacterium | reverse complement strand
CCGAGGTGCTGCTGCCGGCCATGCAGTGGCGTCATCACGACATTCATACCGTCAAGCCCCGTTCTCAGGGCGTGGTGGAAGCGGGTAACGGCAGTCTGGAACAATTGCTGGCGCTGGTGGAAGACACCATAGCACTGCGGCTGAAGTCGTTTCACGAATGCAGCAGCTGCGGCAAGCGTTGTGCGCCCGAGGTACTAGGCTCGCTGCAGGGTGAGCCGGTGTGCCGTAATTGCATTAAAGGCCGCCGGGTGTTGTTTTAAAGCGTTGCTTTAAAACATGGTCGGGATTCGGTTTATGAAAGAAAAAGGCCGCCCTCGTTAAGAGGGCGGCCTTTTTATTGTTATGTTTACGAATCTGTTTTCTTCAGGCACCGTCCTCGCGGCTCATCGCCTTCATGGAGCACAACGTCGGAATGAAGGAACTGTGCGGCTTCGGCCGAATCTTTCACCTTGGAAGCACTGCGCTCCAGCATGGCAGATTCAAAATCGGCTAACACGCTCTGCCTCACTCCCGCGGCCCGCCATGACGACAGGGGGCGGCAGCCGCGATATATTCCTCGAGCCAGCAACAGCGCATCCAGCAGTGCCTGATTCGCCCCCTGTCCCTTGAATGGACTCATGGGGTGAGCCGCATCGCCAATCAGCGTCATCGGTCCTGCCTGCTCCAGCAAAGCAGGCTTGAGCAATTCCCGATCATACACCGGATAACCAGAAACCTGAGCCTCCCGCGTAGCCGCTAAAATCTGCGGAATAGGGTCGTGCCACCGGGTTCTGCGGCACGCTTCCGCCTTGAGCGCCTGCACGCCTTGAGCACTCAATGCCTTGGCTTCGGCTTCAGGCATGGGAAAGCTCAATTGCCACATCACGGAGTCTGCGTCATAAGGCATGATGTAGATGCGTTCATTGCCGTTGGCGGTTTGAAATACGGTGGCCGAGTCCAGCAAGGTGCGATCGACCCCTTCGATAGCATTCAAGGGACAAATACCCAGGATCACGATACAACCCAGATAACGTAATGGGGTAATATCCTCACCAATCAGCAACTTGCGTACGCAACTGCGAATGCCGTCTGCGCCCACCACCAGATCCGCCCTGATCTGCCTGAGCTTGCCGTCGACTTGAAAGTACAGTTCAACCCCGTCGTCCTCACACGCTTTAACGTCGACCAACTGATGGCCCCATTGCACCGCATCATGGCCGCCCAGTTGTTCCAGCAATGCCAGGCGCAAAGACTGGCGTGCGATATGCACATTGGTGCGTTTGATGGTGCTGGGTGCGGAGGCTGTTTGCCCCTCTGAGGATTGCCACTTTCTCACTCCCCATTCACCGATCACTTTTCCATCCGGGGTATGCACCACATGGGTGGTGGAAATGACCCCGGCTGCCAACGAGAAAATACCCAATCCCTCAATCGCCTTGCTCGCTTGTTGCAGAGTGAGCCCGTAGCCCTGAGAGCGAGTATCGAAGCCGCTGTCACGTTCATAAAGAGTGAAAGGGATGCCGCGGTGCAAGCACGCCACCGCCAGTGCCACGCCGCCGATGCCGCCGCCAATAATGGCGACGTGTGGATAGTTTTCGCTATCCGCCACCGGAGGGCTGGCAGCCGGGAGCAGCCCGGAACCACCACAGTTCAAGCAGGTAGACAGGTGACCCTTGGGACGAACGGGGGCCGTGCCTTCGCCGCCGCTTTTTTCAAACTGAGCGAGGGCTGCCTGATAGCCGAGACGCACTTTTTTGCGAATCTTCTGGCTGTTTTTGCCTCGCCCCTGACATTTTGGACAAGTCGTCCAACTAGCCGTTTTCACTGCTTCTTGATGTGACTTTATGTTGGCTTCCCTCTGAGGAAAAACGGAGCTATACCCTTGACGGGTGCTATTGGTCAAACCACCGGAACAGTCTGTCGCGATCGGGCTTCAACCTTGGCTTGTCTGGTGACGAGTTCCCTGATTCAGGAAGCGGCGTCCATCAAACGGGCCAGCCATAGCCGGGCATATATGCCCGGCAGTGTGGTGATGCCGGTGGTGGCGAAACGTAGCTCGCCGTTATGCGCCACCATCAGGGTGGGCGTGACGTTGATGCCCAGTGTTTGCGCCAGCCGGTTATCCTCATCGTTCACCACCGTAAAGTCATATCCCTTTTCGCGCACATAGCCGGTCACTCGGGCATTCGGGCCCGAGGCGATGGCGATACTGACGACCGGGGCGCCGACCATGTCCACCATCGGTGACACGACTCGGCACACACCGCACCAGCTGGCCCACACATACACCAGCACCGGCTGGTCCCGGCTCATGGCATCGAGATTGATGATGTCGCCGTTCAGTGTGGACATGGATCCCAATGCGGCAACCTCGGCGGGCAGATCCCGGCTGCGCCAGAGATCGACGGCCGTGACCACGGTGGCGATCAAC
>JAAEZO010000050.1 GCA_018222825.1 Gammaproteobacteria bacterium | reverse complement strand
TTAACCGGCAGCGCTTTATCCGCCGCTACCAACAACAACTGAAAAAAGCGGTGTCAGATGCGGTACTCAAACGCAGCATTCAGGATATCGACAAGGGGGAAAGTGTTTCCATTCCTACCCGTGATATCTCGGAGCCGCTGTTTCATCAGGGTAAGGGCGGGCACCGGGATCAGGTGCATCCAGGGAATGATCAGTTTATCACCGGCGATCGGGTCGATCGCCCCTCCGGTGGCGGTGCTGGAGGCAGCGGCCAGGGCGACGCCAGCAACCAGGGTGAAGGCGCAGACGATTTCGTCTTCCAGATTTCCAAGGAAGAGTACCTGGACTTGCTGTTCGATGGCCTTGAGCTACCTAACCTGGAGAAAAACAAGCTCAACAAGATAAGTGAAATGAAAACCTTTCGTGCAGGCTACACCGCAGACGGCGTGCCGGCCAATATCAACATAGTCCGCTCTCTGCGTCAGTCTCTGGCTCGCCGCATGGCGCTGCAGGTAGGCAAGAAAAAAACCGTGGCCGAACTGGAGCAGGAGCTGGCCGAACTCGGCAAGCATCCCGCCGAAAACTATGCCCGGATTCAGGATATTGAAGAAGAAATTGTCGAACTAAAACGACGCATCGCGGCGGTGCCCTTTATCGACACCTTCGATTTACGCTTCAACAACTTTGTGCAACGCCCCATTCCTTCCACTCAGGCCGTCATGTTTTGCCTGATGGACGTCTCGGGTTCGATGGACCAGGCCACCAAAGACATGGCCAAGCGCTTTTATCTGTTGCTCTATCTGTTCCTGACCCGCACCTATAAAAATGTCGAGGTGGTATTTATCCGCCACCATACCCAGGCTAAGGAAGTAGACGAGCAGGAGTTTTTCTACTCACAGGAAACCGGGGGCACCATTGTCTCCAGTGCGTTGCAACTGATGAAAGAAATCATGGAGGCACGCTACCCTGCAGATCAATGGAACATCTATGCAGCGCAGGCCTCCGATGGAGATAACTGGGCCGATGACTCTCCGTTATGCAAACAGCTGTTGCAAAACGATATCATGTCTTTTGTGCGTTACTACGCCTACATAGAAATTACCAACCGGGCGCATCAGACACTCTGGCACGAATACGAGTCCATCGCCCGCCAGTTCCCCAACTTTGCCATGGAACATATTCGTGCGGTAGAAGACATTTATCCCGTATTCAGGGAACTGTTCAAGAAACAAGCGGCATGAGGTAACTATGTCTAAAACAACCACCTCTGAAGCAATGACCACTATTCGCCCGCTCAGTGACGGTCCCGACTGGAGTTTTGAGTTGCTCGAGGACTATCACAAGGAAATAGCCCGCATTGCCGAGAGTTATGGCCTGAGCACCTATCCCAACCAGATAGAAATCATCACCGGTGAACAGATGATGGACGCCTACTCCAGCATCGGCATGCCCATTGGCTACCATCACTGGTCTTACGGTAAAAAATTCATTCAGACCGAACAACATTACAAACGCGGTCAGATGGGCCTGGCCTATGAAATCGTCATCAATTCCAATCCTTGTATCGCCTACCTGATGGAAGAGAACACCATGCCGATGCAGGCCCTGGTGATCGCCCATGCCTGCTATGGTCACAACTCTTTCTTCAAGAACAACTACCTGTTCACGACCTGGACCGACGCCGAGTCCATTATCGACTACCTGCTGTTTTCAAAACACTACATCACCGAGTGCGAAGAGAAATATGGTGTCGCTGAGGTCGAGTCGATCCTCGACAGCTGTCATGCGCTGATGAACTATGGAGTAGACAGGTACAAGCGGCCGCAGAAACTGTCTCTGGCCGAAGAGCGCCGGCGGCAGAAGGCTCGCGAAGCCTACCTGCAAACCCAGGTCAACGAGCTATGGAAAACACTACCCCGCATGGACGATGCAAAGCAGGAAAAGAAACGTCGTTACCCCGAAGAGCCGGAAGAAAACATTCTGTATTTTATCGAGAAACACGCCCCCCTGCTCGAGCCATGGCAGCGGGAAATCGTGCGTATCGTACGCAAGATAAGCCAGTATTTTTATCCCCAGAAACAAACCCAGGTGATGAACGAGGGCTGGGCTACCTTCTGGCACTACACCATTACTCAACATATGTATGACGAGGGGCTGGTAACCGACCGGTTTATCATGGAAGTACTGCACAACCATACCAACGTCATCTATCAGCCGTCTTATAACAGCAAGTATTATTCCGGCATCAACCCCTATGCGCTGGGCTTTGCCATGTTTCAGGACTTGCGCCGAATCTGCGAACACCCTACCGACGAAGATCGGGCCTGGTTTCCGGATATCGCCGGTTCCGAGTGGGTTAAGACCCTGCACTTTGCCATGGAGAACTTCAAGGACGAGAGCTTTATCAGCCAGTTTTTGTCACCCAAGGTGATGCGCGACTTCCATCTGTTTGCGGTGGCCGACGACGACACCCGCAATTATCTGGAAATTTCGGCCATACATGATGAACAGGGCTATCGCCAGCTGCGTCAGACCCTGTCCAATCAATACAACCTGTCCAACCTCGAGCCCAACATTCAGGTCTATAACGTCGAAGTAAAGGGCGACCGCTCCCTCACATTGCGTCATGTACCGCACAACCGCATTCCGCTGGCGGACTCACACCATCAGGTGCTGAAGCATGTGCATCGCCTGTGGGGGTTTAATGTCGTGCTGGAGCAGGAAGAGCCGGACGGTAACGCCAGCATCATAGGCCGCTGCCCGGAACGGCCAGCCACCGAATAAAAAAACGCCTCCCTGGGGAGGCGTTTTTATCAGTACAATAACTAATACCTATTAATCAGTTCTGTACCAGAGTATCCGGTAAATGCTCACGCATATCAGACCACAACTTGCCCGAGTTTTTACCGTAATCCCGTACCAGCTCTGCCACCTCATCAAGGTTGCCGTTTTCCGCCAGCCCGGCTAGTGCTCGATAATATTCCGTCGCCAGCTGACGCGCCGCAGGTTGTGAGAAATAATGGCGCCCAACCCGACAATACAATCCCTTGAAGCCGTTAAGAATAAGAGCGTAGATAGGGTTACCGGAAGCAAAAGCCAGCTGATGATGCAGCTCATAATCATAGGCGGCAAAGGCATTCGCTTCGTCGGCCAGCTGCTCCAGTTCGGCGATGGCGGCTGTCACTCGTTCGGGAGCATTTTTTACTGCACCACGAATAAAAATACTGCTGATATGTGTGCGGGCAGACAACAGATGATCGATCAACTCCGGCATCTTGTCTTCATCGAGGCGAGCCAGGGTTTCCAGAATGTTGAGGCTGGAGGTTTCCCAGAAGTTATTTACCCTGGTTGGCTTACCGTGCTGTATGGTCAACCAACCGTCGCGCGCCAGCCGCTGCAGCACCTCACGAAGGGTGGTGCGGGTTACCCCAATCAACTCCGACAATTCCCGCTCGGCGGGGAGTATTGAACCAGGGGGAAAGTGACTGTTCCAGATGGATTCTATGATATATTGTTCTGCAAAATTCGCTGGGCTTTGTGCCTTGATGACCATGAAACCACTCTGTTAAATTTGTTATGGCAGGCAAGATTAATGGTCGATAATAACAGAGCTGACCAGTTTCTCACAAGCCTAACCCAGCCAACCGTCCCACCCCGAACGCCATGAGGAATCGATGCTGTACGCCTTTTCACGTACCCGCTTTGCCTGGGGTCTGCTGACCCTCGCCGCCACCGTGTTATTGTTGACGGCGTTGTTTTTTCAGTATGCGCAGGGACTGTATCCCTGTGTCATGTGCGTCTATCAAAGAGCCGCGCTGGCCGGTGTGATACTGGCGGGCTTACTCGGCTGGCTGGCACCACGCAATGGCTGGATAACCGGTATTGCCTTGTCTGTTTGGCTGGCTGCCGCAGTAAAAGGTTTCTGGCTGGCGAAAGTGCATGTCGGTTATCAACTCAACCCCTCTCCCTTCAACCAGTGCTCCAGTTTCGCCGAGTTTCCGGACTGGCTGGCACTGGATCGTTGGTGGCCGGCGCTATTTCACCCCACGGGAGACTGCGCCGATGCTTCCTGGTCGTGGTTGAGCTTGAGCATGCCCCAATGGCTGATGGGTATTTTTGCCCTGCTGGCCGCACTGGCGGTTTTATTTATCGTTGTCCGGATAGCAGGCGTAAGGCGTAAGGCGTAAGGCGTAAGGCAAGATTGTAGACGCCCATTTATGCGGCGAGTCCTTTCCGATTCTCGCCCACAAAAAAGCCGATCGACAACTCGATCGGCTTGGTGCAAACAGCATACCCCTTCGGGGTATTAACGAGACCAGATAATAATGTGGTCTTCCCAGTTACCGGCCTTCGATTCGGGCACGACCTTGCCGCGTACCGACTGACCGGCCTTGTGCATGGCACTCTTGGAGCCGGTGCGCAATGGATGCCAGGACGGTAACGACTGTCCTTCTGCCAATAATCGGTAGGCACAACTGGAAGGCAGCCAGAAATAATCGTCCAGTTTGTCACGGGTAATCTTCAGGCAATCCGGCACCTTGGCGAAACGGTTGTGATAATCGCTGCAGGCACAGCTATGCGTATTCAACAGCTCGCAAGCCACATTGGTATGCACCAGCTCGTCGGTATCTTCATCAATCAGTTTGTTGAGGCAGCATTTGCCACAGCCGTCACACAAGGCTTCCCATTCCCCATCGGACATCTCCTCCAGAGACTTGGTATACCAGAAATCGGCCTGCATAAATTTATCCTGCTACTTTGGCACTGAACCGGTACTGACCGTCCAGTTGCATATCGAGTTCATCCAGCGGTTTGAGTTCGGCCACCCCCTTGGGGGTGCCGGTCAGTACCACATCGCCGGGATTAAGGGTAAAGCAGCGGCTCATCTGAGCCAGTAGCTCACCGATAGACCACATCATCATGGCGGTATTACCCTGCTGCCGCTGCTCCCCATTGACCCGTAAGGAGAAGTCCAGGCGCTGTAAATCGTTGAGTACTTCGGGCAGGGCAAAAGGAGTAACAGGGCAACTACCGTCAAAGGCCTTGGCCCGCTCCCAAGGGTGACCCTGAGCCTTGAGCCGGTATTGTACATCGCGCAGCGTCAAATCCAGCGCCAGGCCCACGCCGACAACCGCCTCAAGCGCGTGCCCCGGCTCGGTATGGCACAAACGCCGACCAATCAACAACGCCACTTCCAGCTCATGATGCACGGCACCCAGCCCCTTGGGCAGCAACAGTGGCGTGTCCAGCCCGGTCAGGCTGGTAGACGGCTTGATGAATAACAGCGGTTCGTCGGGTACGGGATTGTTCAGCTCTGCCGCATGATCCTGATAACTGCGGCCCACGCACACCACTTTACCCACTGCATAGGGCAAAGGCTGCCCCTGTACGTCCATATGTTGATACATCAGAGGCTCCTTGCTGATATGCAGCGTGTTAAAGAAGAATTATGCGGAAGGGTCGGTCTGCGACGCCCGGTGTTGTTTAAGCAAATTTTCCGGTGGTGGTGGTAATTGCAGGTAATACCCCTGGGTTTTTAACGCCAGTCTGACCTTGGTCAAATCAGCCTGTGCCAGGTGAGTCTTTGTTGCCAGGTTGATGATCATGGCAAGCCTTGGCGTACCGAAGGTATCCAGCAAAGGGGACGGAACGCGAGAGAAGTCGTCGCGCCGCTCGACAAAAAGATAAGTCTCTGCCTTTTTAGGGCTTTTATACACTACACACAACATGGAAATTGCTATAATCCGTCGGGTTTATTGCCAGTTAAGATGGCAAACTATAACATCAGCACGACCAATAACAAAAAGGATTGAATCCTCGGGGGAAAGCCGCTTATGGCGGAGCATGGCATCGAATTGAAAGGCAGTAACTTTACCCTGTCGGTTGTGCATATGACCGATGGCGATATTCAGCAGGTAAAGCGACAACTGGCAGAAAAAATTGCACAGGCACCGGCGTTCTTCTGCGCCGCGCCGCTGGTTATCAATATAGAAAAGTTGTCACAAATACCCGACTTCACGGCACTGGCAGATGCGCTCAAGGCACTGGATCTGGTACCGGTGGGTATTACCGGCGTCAAAGATGATGCAACGCGTAAAGCCGCCCGGGCAGCAGGCCTGGCCGTGATCAGCACCGGTAAAATCCCGACGCAGCAAGAAGCTCCCGCAGCCCCGGCCGCCCTGCTTAATCAGCCCGGCACCAAGGTTCACCGTGGCCCGGTACGCTCCGGTCAGCAGGTCTATGCAGCCAATGGCTCGCTGGTGATTCTGGGCTCGGTCAGTAACGGCGCCGAAGTGATTGCCGATGAAAGCATTCATATTTACGGCCAGCTGCGGGGCCGGGCTGTGGCCGGTGCCAAAGGCAGCGAGTCGGCCCGTATTTATTGTCAGCAGTTGATGGCCGAGCTGATTTCCGTTGCCGGTCATTATCAACTCAGTGATGGATTACAGGGTGCTAACTGGGAACAGCCAGTCACTATTTCTTTGGCGGGCGAGCAGTTAAAGTTCGATCGTCTCTAATTTTTTAGGATTTTGGGAACACACTATGGCACGAATTATCGTCGTCACCTCTGGAAAAGGAGGCGTGGGTAAAACCACCTCCAGCGCAGCCATCAGCACCGGTTTGGCCACCCTTGGTCATAAAACCGTGGTGGTTGATTTTGATATCGGCTTGCGCAACCTGGATTTGATCATGGGCTGCGAACGTCGCGTGGTATACGATTTTGTCAACGTGATTAACGGTGACGCCAATCTCACACAGGCACTAATACGGGACAAGCGGGTTGAACAGCTCTATATTCTGCCCGCCTCCCAGACCCGCGACAAAGACGCCCTCACCCGGGAAGGCGTAGAGAAAATTCTCAACGATCTGGCCGACATGGGCTTCGAATACATTATCTGTGACTCGCCCGCCGGCATCGAAACCGGTGCGCTGATGGCACTGTATTTTGCCGATGAAGCCATCGTCACCACCAACCCGGAAGTATCCTCGGTACGAGACTCCGACCGTATTCTGGGTATTCTGTCGTCCAAGTCACGTCGGGCCGAGCAAGGTCTGGAGCCGATTAAAGAACATCTGCTGCTGACCCGCTACTCTCCCGAGCGTGTCAGCCGTGGCGACATGCTGAGCGTGCACGATGTTCAGGAAATTCTGGCCATACCACTGCTGGGTGTCATCCCCGAGTCCCAGGCCGTGCTCAAGGCATCCAACGCCGGTGAGCCGGTGATCCTGGATGGCGAATCCGATGCCGCTCTGGCTTATGCCGACACCGTTGCCCGACTGCTGGGCGAAGAACGCTCCTTCCGTTTCCTCGATGAAGAGAAGAAGGGATTTTTTAGCCGACTTTTTGGGAGTTAACCCATGTCTCTACTGGACTATTTTCGTTCAAAAAAGACCCATAACAGCGCCAAGCTCGCCAAAGAGCGCCTGCAGATCATTGTTGCCCACGAACGTAGCCAGCGGGATACCCCGGATTACCTGCCGCAAATGCAACAGGATATTCTGGAGGTGATTCGTAAATATGTGAACATCGATATCGATCAGATCTCGGTACAGCTTGATCAGAAAGGCGATAATTTGTCGGTGCTGGAACTTAACATCATGTTTCCCGACCTCGACGAAAAACCAGAAAAACCGGTCGCATCGTAAAAGCCAGGGGCGAGCTTGTTCGCCCCCTTTTATTGATTACAGCTGTGACGCCAGCAGCTCTCCACGCCAGCCTTGCAACAGGGTAGGTATCATGTCCTTACTTTCTTCCAGTCGCCACTTCCAGCTCAGGTACTGATGGATCAACCGCTTGGAGGCGATCAATTCCGCCGGTATTTCGGCCTGCTCTCCGGCATGATCCACGATGGCTTTGATCCGCTTTAGCTCCGCCTTGTAGCCAGGGTAATCCACCAGCCGTTGCACCGGCTCCGGCCAGCTATCGGGGGAACTCATCGCCTGCTGCACCAGCGCCAGCAGGGTGTCACCATGACGCTTGATTTCCATCGGCTCCAGCCCCAGGCGGTTCAAATCGGCCAGACTCTGTGGCGCCCGCTCTGCCACTCGAAACAGATTCGCTTCCTTCACCACGAAGTTGACCGCCAGATCCCGACGGCGCGCCTCGGTCAAGCGCCACTGACACAACAGCTGCAATATACCCAGGGCCTGACGATCCAGGGTCCAGGCATTCTTGATATCCAGGTAGGCCAGCTCAGGGGCAACACTTTCGCTGCGCCGCTTCACAGCTCGATCGCATTCCTGCTCGAACCAGTCGGTCAGCCCCTTCTGCTGCAGCTCTTGCATCAACTTTTCATACACAGGGTAGAGATAAATCACATCGTCGGCCGCATAGTTCAGCTGCGCGCTCGACAGCGGCCGGGCCAGCCAGTCGGTACGCGCATGCGCCTTGTCCAGGCTCACGCCGAGCAGCTTCTCGACCAGGGGGGCAAAACCAAGCTGAGCTCCGTAACCCAAAAAGGCGGCCGCCAGCTGAGTATCGTGCACCCGGGCCGGCAGAGCGCCACTTTGATGCTGGAACAGCTCCAGATCCTCTCCCCCCGCGTGCAGCACACACTGGCGGGCGGGATCGTGCAACAGGCGCCACAAGGGCGACAGATCAGACACCGCGACCGGATCGATCAGCGCCGTGCGCTGGCCGTCAAATAATTGGTAGAGGCCCGGTTTGGCATAGAAGGTACGGGTGCGAACAAATTCGGTATCCAGCGCCAGCAAGGTGGCGTCGGTGGCACAGAAATCGGCCAGGGTCTGGTTATCGGTGATCAGTGTATAAGTCATGGGCGCTCTGAGTGGACGGCAAAATAAAACCCCGCTACCCGGGGTTTCGACTCAGGCAGCGGCGTCTCGCAGCTCCCGGCGCAGTATTTTACCGACATTGGTTTTGGGCAATTCGTCGCGAAATTCTATCACCTTAGGCACCTTATAGGCAGTCAGATATTGGCGACAATGGCTGATAAGCGCTTTTTCATCCAAGCTGACACCCGGCTTTCTCACCACCACCAGTTTGACGATTTCGCCGCTGTCCTTGTTGGGCACCCCCACCGCTGCCGCCTCCAGTACTCCCGAATGCTGCATGACCACCTCTTCGATTTCATTGGGGAACACATTGAAGCCGGACACCAGTATCATGTCTTTCTTGCGATCCACAATGTTCAGAAAACCCTGCTCGTCGATGGTGGCGATATCACCGGTACGCAACCAGCCGTCATGAAAGGTGTCGTCATCTGCACCACGCTGGCCCCAGTAGCCGCTCATTACCTGCGGGCCCTTTACTTCCATCTCGCCCGGAGTTCGGGTCAGATGAATTTCCTCGTCGTTATCGTCGACCAGTCGGATTTCGGTAGAACACACCGGCAACCCGATAGAGCCGTTATAACCGTCCATGTCGTAGGGACAAACGGTCACCAGCGGTGAACATTCGGTCAGGCCATAACCTTCGAGCAGGCGGCTGCCGGTGATGCTCTGCCATTGCTCGGCTACCGCACGCTGTACCGCCATGCCACCGCCGATGGTCAGCTTCAGACTCTTGAACTCATGGGCCTGAAAGTCGACGTTGTGCACCAGTGCATTAAACAGGGTGTTGACCCCGGTGATACAGCTGAAGTCATAACCCTTGAGCTCCCGTACGAAGCCCGGAATATCGCGCGGGTTCGAGATCAGCAGATTGTGGGCGCCGAGGCGAAAAAACAGCAGGCCATTTACCGTCAGCGCAAACACATGATAGAGCGGCAGTGCGGTTACCACCTTTTCCTGGCCCTTGTTCAATACCGGACCATACATGCCCAGGCACTGCTCCACGTTGGCCAGCATATTGCGGTGGCTGAGCATGGCGCCCTTGGAGCGCCCGGTGGTACCACCGGTATATTGCAAGAAGGCCAGGGTGTCGCCATCGAGCTCGGGCCGGGTATAACGCAGACCACTGCCCTGGGCCAGTGCCGTCTTGTAGGGAATGGCGTTCGGCAAGGTAAAGTCGGGAACCAGCTTCTTGATATACCTGACCACCATATTGACCAGGGCGCCTTTCACCAGCCCCAGATGATCGCCCATGCGGGTCAGGATCACCTGCGTGACCGGGGTCTCTTCAAGCACTTCGGTCAGGGTATGGGCAAAGTTTTCCACGATTACTATGGTGGTGGCCCCGGCGTCATTAAGCTGATGCTTCAGCTCGCGAGCGGTATAGAGTGGATTGACGTTCACCACCACCATGCCGGCGCGCAGCGCGCCAAACAGACAAACCGGATATTGCAACAAATTCGGCATCATCAGCGCGATACGATCACCCGGCGCCAGCTTGAGCCCTTGTTGCAGATAGGCGGCAAAATCCCGAGACAAGCTATCGAGCTGCCGATAGCTAAGGGTCTTGCCAAAGTTGCTGTAGGCCGGCAAGTCGGCAAACTCGCTCACGCCATGTTCAAACATCTCCAGCAACGAGCTGAATTTATCGGCATCAATCTCGGCGGGTACATCGGCCGGATAGCGATTGAGCCAGGGCTTGCCGGAAAAAGGCGTCGGCTGCCGGTCAGACAGGGTATGTTCCATTTCAGCCTCCTGGGACAGAACGGGAAAGCAGGCTACCCGTTGCATAAGCACGTCAGCTTAAAGCATTTACTCTAAAAAATTATCGGTAAAGACGGGATAATGCAACATAAAAGCAACAAGTAAGCGGTAGGCTGTTGTCACCGCCGCCGATAATGCCACAACCTCAAACAGCGCCGGTTGTTTCTACGTCGGCGCTGGCGATACTGAAAACTACGGTGATAGGGCCGCTGAGGATAGAACAGGGGGGGATCCGAGTCCTCCCGTTGCCTGATGGAGAAAATGTTCACTGCAGCTCCTGTCAGCGGCCCGGCAGTTTTTGCCAGGTCACCTTGTCGCGCAGATAGACGGGACGCGCATCGGCT
Source organism: Gammaproteobacteria bacterium (assembly GCA_018222825.1). GTDB lineage: Bacteria > Pseudomonadota > Gammaproteobacteria > Enterobacterales > Aeromonadaceae > Oceanimonas. The sequence continues at coordinate 8,298 of JAAEZO010000050.1, read as the reverse complement.
GCGGCAACGGCCAATCCATTGCGCCATAAATCCAGCGCCTGGGGCAACAAATCCCGAGCTTCGGGAAAGGGCACCGCCTCGCATCGTCCTTCTACCCGCTCAATAAGTTCAGCATAGGTGACAAAGGCCGAGCCCACACCCAGCTGCCAACGGTCGGAGTCCGCACAGCTATCCATAAATTGCGCCGGCGCCAGCACCTGTTCTTCGTTGGTGGCGACCATGAGCCCCTGTTCAAGCCGGTAAGCTCCCACATAGATCTCGCCCATGCGCGCGTCGATGCCGGCCAGCACCTGCTCTCCCCCGCAGGCACGGTGAGCGCCCTGCGCCAGAGCCTGCAGGTTGGACACGCCCAGCAGTGGCAAGTCGGCACCATAGGCCAGACCCTGTGCCACCCCCAGCGTGATGCGAACGCCGGTAAAAGAGCCGGGGCCCCGACCGAACGCCAGACCATCGAGTTGATTCAGCGACAGCTCGCCTTCGGCCAGCAGCTCGGCGACCATCGGCAATATCAAATCCGTATGGCCGCGAGGGGCCACCTGATAACGGCTCAACAACTCGCCGTTTTGCCACAGGGCGGCAGAGCAGGCCTCGGTGGCGGTGTCGATGGCCAGTATTCGGGTCATGTATTCATTACTCCAGAGTTGATAAAAATTCGGCCACCTGTTGCAGGCTGCGAGTGCGCGGCATGGCCGGCAGGCTATTGATAAAGTCGGCACCATAAGCCCGGTTGACCAGACGACCGTCGGTGATCACCAGCACGCCCTTGTCCTGTACGTCCCGAATCAAGCGCCCTACCCCCTGCTTGAGGGTAATAATGGCCTTGGGCAACTGCACGCGGGCAAAGCCGTCTTCGCCCCGCCGGCGACAATCTTCGAGCCGGGCGCTCAACAGCGGATCATCCGGGGCGCTGAACGGCAGCTTGTCGATCACCACACACTGCAGGGCGTTACCCCGCACATCGATGCCTTCCCAGAAACTGCTGGTGGCCACCAGCACCGCCCGGCCATCCTGACTGAAACGTTCCAGCAGCCGTACCTTGTTGTCTTCACCCTGCACCAGCACGGTACGATCGAGGCGAATGCGCAACACCTCGGCGACTTCGTTCATCACCTTGTAACTGGTACACAGAAAAAAACTGCCGCCGGGCACTGCATCCAGGGTGTCGGCCAGGCTTTCGGCCAGCCAGCGGCCACGGCCCGCGGCGTTGGTTTCCGGTAAATAGCGAGGCACACACAAACGGGACTGGCGAGAGTAATCAAAAGGGCTGTCCAATTGCAAGGTACGACACTTTGATAGCCCGAGATCGGCGCAAAAGTGCGCAAAACTGTCCCCTACCGCCAGAGTGGCGGAAGTAAAGACCCAGCTCACCTCGTCTTTGGCCAGCTCCACCGAGAAGCGTTCGGCCACCGACAGCGGGGTTTTATGAAAGCTGACATGCAGCCGGGTGCAATCGAACCAGTAGGAATAGCCGTCTTCTTCTACCCGGGTAACCGAGTCCAGCTGGGTACGCAGCCCCACCAGGCGTTCGAAACAGTGATCGAGCTGCTCGCCCCGGCCCAGCGCCAGCTTGAGCACCTCATAAGTGAATGCCAGACTCTCGTTCAGCCGAACCATCGCCTGCGCTACCTCGGCTCGGGCCAGCATGGGTCGCAACTGCCCCCGGCTGCTGTCATGACCGAAGGTCAGCCGCAAGTCCTGAGCATGACGTTCCAGTTGATCGGCGGCCTTGCCCAGCTGGGCCATGTCTTTGGCTTCCACCTTTTGCGCCAGCCGCAGATCCCGCGCCAGTTCCAGCACCAGGCGGCTGGACTGACTCTGACCGAAATACTGGCCGGCAATCTCCGGCAACTGATGGGCCTCATCCAGAATGTAGGCGTCGGCGTCGGGAATCAGCTGGCCAAAGCCGGTATCGCGCACCGCCATATCGGCGAAGAACAGGTGGTGGTTCACCACCACCACTTGTGCCTCCATCGCCTTGTTGCGGGCCTTGACCAGATAACAGTCCTGATAATGACTACAGTCGCGACCCAGGCAGTTATCGTTGGTGCTGGTTACCAACGGCAGCACCTCGCTGCGTTCGGCCAGCCCCGGAATATCACCGATGTCACCGCTGTGGGTCATGGGCACGAAACGCCGTACCCGCTGCAAATCGGCCAGCCCTTCGGCCGACAGCATGGGAACGCTGTCGTTCAGCAGGCCCAGTCGTTCCTGACAGATGTAGTTGGACCGGCCCTTGAGAAGGGCCACCGGATGGTGATAATTCATCGCCTTGACCAGGGTCGGCAAGTCGCGATGAAACAATTGTTCCTGCAGGTTGCGCGACCCGGTGCTGAGCACCACCTTCTTGCCCGCGGCCAACACCGGCGCCAGATAGGCGTAGGTTTTGCCGGTACCGGTGCCCGCCTCTACCACCAGCGGGATTTTATCGTCCAGCGCCTGGCCGACCGCCGTCGCCATCTCTACCTGAGCCGCGCGGGGTTTAAAGCCGTCAATGGCCCGGGCCAGGGGCCCCTGTTCGGTAAAGAGTTCAGTAAAGCGCTCGGCAAAAAGCGTGCTGCTGTCTTCGTGATCCAAGGCAGGCAAATCCCGTAGGTAAAAGGGGCATGATAACAAAAGCGGTCGCGACACGGCAGCCGACGATGCCGTTTTAATTCAACATGCCTGCGCGATTGTTCACAACGTAAAGGCGTCAGCAGTGCGTTTGATGCACCGGTTACCCTTCACGCATGAGTGGTCAGCATGTGCCCGAGAATGCCCAGCACGAAGCCCAGCACCGCCCCCATTGGCGGAGCCCAGTGTTTTTCCAGCACCGCCTGCGGCGCTATATCCTGAAACACCGAATAGAGAATGCCACCGGCGGCAAACAACATGATACCGGCCACCAGCGTGGGCGAGTCCGCCAGCCACACATAGCCGGACAGTCCCGCCACCGGACCCAGCAAGGCCATCAGCGCAAACATGGTAATAATCCTGCTACTCGTGTAGCGAGAAGTTGCGCCCAGCTCCCGGTAGGCATTAAACCCTTCCGGTATATTCTGCAACGCCATCAATACGGCCAGTAACAGGGCGCTGCCCGTCCCTCCCAGCGCCAGCGCCGCCCCCAGCGCCAGCGATTCCGGAATAAAGTCCGACAGCATGGCCGCCAACTGACTGGCCGGGGTATTGAGTTTGTACAGCAACACATCCAGCGCCATGAACGTCAAACCACCGCCACAAAAGCAGAGGGCAACCGTCGTCATGTCGAGATGAGAGGATCCTTCCGGCACCAGCACCAGCGCTACCGCCGACAACAGGGCGCCGCCGCCGAAGGCCACCACCGAATGGCGAAATTCGTTTTCCAGCCAGTCCGGATGAATATGTTCTTTGCAGCCGACCAGTGCCCCCAGCGGCATGGCCATGCCCGCCATCAGGGTCAGTGCCAGTATGATCATGACTTCAAACATCAATGCGCCCTCATATGAATCTTGTTTTTGTTTCGTCTTGTTATCACACCGATGCCGGAATAGCCATGAAAGCACCGCCAATACGCAAGGTCCGCCTACGCTGATATACTGCGCGGTTTGATATCACAGACCCTTATCATGAAAATCGGCAAACGACTCCAGCACATCGACGCCATGGTCACCAGCGGCTATGCCCATATCTGGGATTGCTGCTGTGATCACGGTTTATTGGGCGCCTCCTTGTTGGCCCGCCACATGGCGCCATTCATTCACTTCGTCGATATCGTCCCCGAGCTGATGCGCGAGCTGGAAACCCGATTGCGTCACTTTTATCCCGCCATGGCGGCCGATGCATCGCCCTCACCGGTTCTGTCGGCATGGCAGGTGCACTGTATTGACGTGGCCAGTCTTCCCCTGTCCCGGCACGAGGGCAAACAGCTAGTGATCATCGCCGGAGTCGGGGGCGATTTGATGGTGCAACTGGTACGCACCATTCACCAGGCCAACCCGAATGCCGACATCGACTTTCTATTGTGTCCGGTCCACCATCAATTCACCTTGCGCCAGCAACTGATTCAGCTGGACTTTCAGCTGCTTGAAGAACGGCTGCTTGAAGAAAACCGGCGCTTTTACGAGCTGCTGCTGGTCTCGAGCAAAACCAGGAAGATGCAGCCTCGGTGTAGAGTAAGTGCCGTCGGTGAGCAGATTTGGCTGGTTCACACCCCCGAGCAGGCCGACGTCGCCTCGCGTTACCTGAGCAAGACCCTCGCGCATTATCAACGCATGCAGCGTGGCCAGCATGTTGACGTCAGTCCCATCATCGAGGCTTATCGGGCGGTCGCCATTCAACCGCATCGCTGACGGGCTCCCCTGCTATCCATTCCGATATGGAATGGATTCACGAGCAGTCGCCGTTTGTCATTTATCATGCGCCGGTATTAAAGTTGATGGCATCATCATTCTATTGGTAAAGGGATTTCAGCATCATGGCGCACGACTCTTTTTTGCCCGCGGACGATATCCGCACCCTGTTTTCCGAATCCATGTCGCGTATGTATCAGCAGGAAGTGCCTCAGTACGGCACCCTGATGCAGCTCGTGGCCGAGATCAACGAGCAAGCGCTGGCCGACGAGCCGGCGCTGCAGCAACGATTGCAGGAGACTGGCGAGCTGGACCGGCTGAGCCTGGAACGCCATGGCGCCATTCGGGTAGGTAGTGCCGCCGAGCTCAACATGCTGCGCCGGGTCTTCGCCATCATGGGCATGCACCCGGTCAGCTATTACGACTTGTCCGAAGCCGGCGTTCCGGTGCATTCCACCGCCTTTCGCCCCATCGACGAATCTTCGCTGCGACGCAATCCATTCCGTATTTTCACGTCACTGCTGCGCCTTGAGCTGATTGAAGACGAGGCACTGCGCACTCGTGCGGCCGAGATCCTGGCCGGGCGCGATATTTTTACCGCCAAGGCCCGGTTGCTGGTCGCCCAGGCCGAAGCTCAGGGTGGCCTGACCGCAGATCAGGCCCGGCACTTCGTGGCCGAAGTGCTGGAGACCTTTCGCTGGCACCAGGAGGCCACCGTCGATCTGGCCAGTTATCAGGCGCTGCAAAATGCCCACCGTCTGATCGCCGATGTGGTCTGTTTTCGCGGCCCTCATATCAACCACCTGACCCCGAGAACCCTGGACATCGACAGCGTGCAGCAACAAATGCCCACTGTGGGTATTCACCCCAAGGCGGTGATCGAGGGCCCGCCCCGTCGTCGCTGTCCCATACTGCTGCGCCAAACCAGTTTTACCGCTCTGGAAGAGTCGGTTCGCTTCAGCGACAAACAGGCCGGTACCCATACCGCCCGCTTCGGTGAAATCGAGCAGCGCGGCATGGCACTCACCCCCAAAGGCCGCGCCCTCTACGACGAACTGCTGAACCGTTCACGCCAGGCGCCGGCGCAAGCCGACAACGACGCCCATCAGCGCCAGCTGGCCGATATTTTCGCCGACTTTCCGGACGATGAAGACAGATTACGCATCCAACAGCTGGGTTATTTTCGCTATGGCCTGACCGAAGCCGGACGCCGGCAGGCAGAGCGTGGAGAAAGCGCCAGCCATGAACAGGATCTCGAGGCACTGCTCAAGGCCGGTCTGATCAAGGCCACTCCCATCATCTATGAAGATTTTCTGCCGGTCAGCGCCGCCGGTATCTTCCAGTCCAATCTGGGCGGTGTTCAACATCAGGCCTATGCCCAGAATGCCAACCAGGCCGCCTTCGAGCAGGCGCTGGGTTGCCAGGTGATCGATGAGTTCGGCCTTTACGCCAAACTTCAGCACGACTCCGCCCGGCAGGTATGCCAGGCGCTCGGTGCCTGACACCCATCCCATTTAATATATGATCAGATTGTGGGTCGAAGGTCCTGAGGCAACATAACCGCCTCTGTTGCAACCTGCTGCGGGATAAAAAAGGAGGCCGCTGTCGGCAACTAGGATGCCCAGCGTCCCCCCTGTTTTATTACTGCATATTGACGCGTTCAGGAAACCAGCCTTTACCTTTGATACAGATAAGCCCCGTCGGTGCCGGTCAACAGACCCGGCCCTTCGGGTATTTCCCGTTCACTGTGGTATTGAACCGGGGTCCCGCTACAACCGCCAAGCAACAGCAGTATCACCAGCATGATGTTTATCTTCATCGCGACTCCTAAAATTTGATCCGGGCACCGGCAATGACCGCATCCACCTCATCGAGATTTTCTCCCGCCCGTTCCAGATCATAGTTGCGATAGCCCACATAGAGCTCGGTCGCCCAGTTATCTATATTTTGTACCATCTGTACCCCGACAGACTTGGCCTTGTCGCTTCTTGTCTGAGCATGATTGGCCACATGATAATCGGCAGAAAATGCGGTTTTACCGGCGTCAAACCACCGGTTCTGATACCCCAGCTTGCCGTAAACAAAGTTGGGATCCAGATCACCGCTGTCCCGCTCCCCCGCCGCCATGGTCAGGCTGACCCCGCTGTTATGCAGGAAAGACGCCGAGCCGTTGACCTGACCGTCGTTGCTTTCCTGATCCGAATAGGCCACGGCCGCCGCCAGGGTACCCGGAGCATAGTCTGCGGAATAGGTCAGCGCCGTATCCCAGGCGCTGTCTTCCACCGCACTGGCCGCCAGTTTCACACCGGCCACCGCCGGAGTATCGTAGCGCAGGCGGTTTTTTCGACCCAGGCCGTCCAGGTTGGTAAAGACATCACCCACTCGGGTCATGCTCAGGTTACCGGCGTCATTGCGGAACTTGATACCACCGGCAATATCGGCAGTGGAGGAATAACCGACCAGAGCGGTACCGGACAAGTCCATTTCGGAGCTGTCTTCACTGGCGGTCCAGCCTTTACCCATCCACAGCTTGCCGAGCCGGTCGTGATCGAAATACACCTCCAGCCGGCGGTCGGAAATACTGTCGCCACTCACCGATTCGTTATCCTGGCTGACATTGAAAGATGAATTCGACTCCAGCTGTACCTCGATGGCGGTCCCCACCGTCAGTTCGGGACTGACATCCCCTTCGCCGATCACCCGTAACCGGGTTGAAGAACTGTCATTATCGACATGGTAAAGCTCGGTTTCCTCGCCATCATCCACCACCAGCAGGGCCCGGTTCACATGACCGGAAACGGACACCCGGATCTTGTCATTACCCGAGCTGACGCCGGCCGGCGCCCTGCTGGCACTCATGGCCTCGGCCTTTTGTTCTGCCGCCTGGGCTCGCACTTCGGCATTCTGCGTTTTGGTTTCAAGCTGATTGACCCGCTCAAGCAGGGTGCCAAGCTGGCGTTTGAGCTGCTCCAGCTCCTGCGCGTCGGTCTGGGCCAGAGCCGGGCCACTGGCCATTGCACAGACAATGGCCGTCGCCAATAGTGTTTTTTGATGGGCCATGATGATTTTCCTCTCGCTACACTGCATTCCTGGATACCGACACCGCCACCCTGTGCGGTGGGGCGCGATGTTGTTCAAGGCGTTGTTCGGGGCAGTAAATAGCAGAGTGGTTCGTCCGTTTCTAAATGATATCCCCTCCCTGGGCTGGTTGTTTTTTGAACAGCACCTTACCGTTAACCTTAGTCAAGCCCGGGTTGAAGCACCATGCGGTATGGCGACGAAAGAGTATCCATCAATATCTTGCTCTTGATCGCGAGTGAAAATGGTAGACGCCTTGCCCTCATTCAAGGTCATATAACAAGGTCAAATTACTGCTTGCCACCACTCTGACTCTGACCACAGCCCTGAGAGAAAGTATCGCGCCCGATACTGGACGCCAACGACATCTAAAAAGGCGACGTCAACGTCTCCCATCACGCTCCGCTCGCCAATATTCAAGCTATCAAGACGCAGGTATACTAACGGCCTGTTTTCTATCGATGAACGGATTCATGCGCTATCTCCCTTCCATTGCGGCCATGCAGTGCTTCGAGGCCGCCGCCAGGCATCTGAGTTTTACCCGGGCGGCCGATGAGCTCAGCCTGACCCAGAGTGCGGTCAGCAAACAGGTGGCTCAGCTGGAGTCGTTCCTCAGCCGCAAGCTGTTTCGCCGGGTACGCCGCGCGCTGTGTCTGACCCCGGAAGGTGCCATCTACATCGGCGAGGTGCGCAAGATCCTGGCCCAGTTGGAAATGTCGTCCCAGTACATCATGTCCTACAACAATCACCTCGATGTGCTCAAGATAGCGACCCTGCCCACCTTCGGCAGCCGCTGGCTGGCACCCCGGCTCACCGCCTTTCTCGGCGATCACCCCCATATCAGCCTGGATTGCTGCGAACAGGTGGAGCCTTTCGATCTGGACAAGGAAGGCATCGATATCGCCTTTTTCTACGG
>JAAEZO010000049.1 GCA_018222825.1 Gammaproteobacteria bacterium | reverse complement strand
ATAATGACTATGCGGGAAACTCGTCCCTTTGGTCAGGCTCTGCTACTGTCAGGCTTCATTATTATTTTGCTGAGTGTTCTGCTTCCCTGGTGGGCCAGCTACCGTACCCTTCAGCATCAAGAACAACAGACTCATACCAGCCTGACACAGATCTCCACCATTGAATCTTCCGCTTCCCTGCTGCCCGGCATCGCCGAATGGTCGATAGAGCAGCCCCTGGCTGCCGGCAATTCAGCCTGGTGGTTTGGCCAGATGTCAGCCAATCATCAGGCAATCATTGGCGATACCCGGGTGTTTTATCGACTCGATACCAAACCGGCCACCATACAGTGGCTGCTGTTGTCTGTTCCCCTGACCCTGGTCAACATCCTTATTTTTGCCGCCCTTCATCGGCGCAGACGTAAAGACGAGGAAACGAAAACACACTATTTCACGTCTCTGCTGCTCGATCCCGATTTGGGCCATGTTGGTGGTAACGACCCGGTCGAGCAGGGAATCATCAGCCTGCATCAGAGTTACCAACGCCAACTGGAAGACCTGCAGCAACAACTGGGGGTGGCACAACAGCAAAGCTATCAGGACAGCCTGACCAATCTTGGCAACCGCTATGCCTTTCGTCGTGATCTCGAGCTGATGCTGAACGATGAAAACAAACTGGCCACCGCGACCCTGATGATAGTCCGTGCCAGTGCCTTGCAGAGTATTAATATTCAACGCGGGTTTCTGGCCGGTGATCAGTATCTGCAGGACATCGTCAGACTGGTGCGTAAAGCCATTTTGCCCGAGCTGGGTGCCCGGGCCTATCGGATCAGTGGTACCGATATAGCCGTGCTGGCCAAAGGACAATGTGAACCGCTGGCGGAACGCCTCGGCACGCAATTGAACCAGGAACTGTATCATTATCAACATGTACATGAACTGGATTGTGCCGCCTATCTGGGCTTCACCCAAATGCTGCCGGGACAAACCTCCGAACAGGTACTGATCCGGGCCGACATGGCACTGGCCCAGTCTCAGGGCCGGGAGCCCAATAGCTGGAGTGTGGTGCTCAAGCACAACAATGATCACGAAATGGGTGAAAGCGAGTGGCGTCAGCTGCTGCAAAGCATGCTCACCGAAGACAAAATTCTGTTGCAGGTACAACCCGCCCAAATTCGCAAACAGGCCATGTCCGGCTATAACGAAATCTTCACCCGTTTTCCTAATGCACAGGGTGGGAACTACCCGGCTACGACCGTATTTGCGATGCTGCAGCGGCTGAACATGTCGATGATGTTTGAACAGAAGATCATCGAGATGATTCTGCAGCAGATAGAACGCAAGGCACTACCCGGGCAGCGCTGGGCCATCAACCTGACGCCCGCCAGCCTGCAGCAGAATTCGTTTTTAATCTGGCTGGAACGAGTATTGCTGCGCAACAAGGAGATGAGCGCCAGCCTGGTGTTTGAACTGGATGAACAGGTACTGCAACACCAACGAGTCTCCGGTAAACGACTGCTGGACATGATCCGCCGTTGTGGTGCCCGCTCGGCGGTCAGCCGTTTCGGTCAGGGTTACGGCTCTTTTCAATTATTGAGAGAGATAAAACCAGACTATATCAAGCTGGACGGTCAGCTGGTAAGGCAGTTGGAAGAAGACAGTACCAGCCAGCAGTTTGTACGCATGATCATCGATCTGGCGCAACGCATGGGCTGCCATGTGATTGCCGAAGGGGTAGAAACGGGTGAGCAGAAACAGTTACTGGAGTCCATGCATATCGATGGTATCCAGGGCTATCTGGTGGCAAGGCCCGCTGACTTCGACACCTTCAAGGGGCTGGCGATTTAAAGCGGATCAGTTGATTGATGAGCTCTCCCAGGTGACGATAACGCTTCAGCTCTTCCGGGTTGTAGCGTGTCGACATGGTCGCGGGGCTGTGTCGATATTTGAGATAACGCATGATCTGCAGACGATTGAAGCCACCCACCTGATAAACCAGATCCAGCAGCGTTTTGACTTGTTCCGAGTCCAGCCCGCAGAGTTCGGCATATCCGGATTCAAGTGGGCTGTGAATGCTCACCTCTACCTGACCAAGGCTCCCCTCCTCTTGCAGATATTCCAGCCATTGTTCGACATACATCGGCTTGGTTCCCGCCAGCAGCTCGAAAAAGCCTTTGCCGGAACGACAATCTGATAACAGCAACACCGCGAGCTGATCGCTGTTACAGCTAAAATCGACCTCACCCTGTTCACTCCAGTCAAGCGCCTGAATACGAATTTCAGCCTGCCCGCCCCGTACATCCTGCACCTTGAAAATAAACACATCGCCTCCACTGTTATTCCAAAGAACCATCTTGGCGTAATCTACACCATGAGTCAAAAGTCGGGCTTCACAGCCTCCGCATATGAGTGTAAGGTCTGCTCCTCAGCTGTATCCCCGTTAATTGTAAAGCAAGGAGCCATCGTCATGCCCAATAAGGAAGTGACCTACAATATTTCTGAATTGGCCGACGAGTTCGACATTACTCCCCGCACCCTGCGCCATTATGAAGAGCTGGGGCTCCTGGCGCCCAGGCGCAAAGGCAACACCCGTATCTACAGCCATAAAGACCGGTTCAGACTGGCGCTTACCATTCGTGGTAAACGACTGGGTTTCAGCCTGGCTGAAATGCGGGAACTGTTTGAACTCTATGATGCCGAGCATCGCTCTCGCCCCCAGCTTCACTCCATGGTGGCCATGATTGCCGAAAAACGTGCCAGCCTGCGCCAGCAGCAGGAAGACATCGAAAAGGTGCTCGCCGAGCTGGACGCCGCCGACATCAAGGCCCGGGAAACCCTGGAGAACATGAAGCATCACTAAAAGAAGCACCACTAAAAATTAAAAGGCCCGCATTTGGCGGGCCTTTTTGATGTTAGTCGCTCTGGCTGATACTGGCCAGCTTGTCGAAGTAATCGGGGAAAGTCTTGGAAGTACACTTGGGATCCAGGATCACCACTGGGGTATCACTCAACGCCACCAGCGAGAAGCACATTGCAATACGGTGATCGTTGTAGGTGGCAATCTCGGCCTCCTGCAACTGATCCGCCGGAATGACTACCAGATAGTCTTCACCCTCTTCCACCTCGACGCCCAGCTTGGCCAGCTCGGTCGCCATGGCATAAAGCCGGTCGGTTTCCTTCACCCGCCAGTTATAGATATTGCGAATGCGCGTGGTGCCTTCGGCAAACAGTGCCGTGGTGGCAATGGTCATGGCCGCATCGGGAATATGGTTCATGTCCATGTCCACCGCCTGCAACGGTCCCACATGCTCGGCTTCGATAAAATCATCACCCCAGGTGATTTTGGCCCCCATGGCTTCCAGCACATCGGCAAAACGAATATCGCCCTGAATGCTGTCGCGACCGATACCGGTCACCCGCACCTTGCCCTTGATGGCACCGGCGGCCAGAAAGTAGGAAGCAGATGATGCGTCCCCTTCCACCAGAAAGTGGCCCGGCGACACATAAGTCTGATTGCCCTTGATGTAAAACGTCTGGTAATTGTCGTGCTCCAGCTCGACACCAAACTGGCGCATGATATGCAGGGTAATATCGATATACGGCTTGGACACCAGCTCACCCTTGATATGGATGCGGGTATCCCCGGATGCCATGGGTGCCGCCATCAGAAAGGCGGTCAGGAACTGACTGGATACCGAGCCGTCGATATGGACGTCACCGCCCCACATCCCCTTGCCATTGATGAACACCGGTGGATAGCCGTCATTCTTGAGATAGCTGATATCTGCGCCGGCTTCTCGCAGCGCCTCCACCAGATGGCCGATGGGCCGTTCCCACATGCGTGGCTCGCCGGTAAGGGTAAATTCGCCGGTACCCAGACACAGCGCGGCGCACAGCGGGCGCATCGCGGTGCCGGCGTTCCCCAGAAACAACGACACCGGCTCACTGGCACTGAAGGCGCGACCCAGACCGTGCACCACACACTCGGTTTTGTCTTCCGACAATTCATACTGCACACCCAGGGTCTTGAGCGCATCCAGCATGTAACGAATATCGTCACTGTCGAGCAGGTTGGTCAGGCGAGTCGTGCCCTGGGCTTGAGCCGCCAGCAGCAGCGCACGGTTGGAGACGGACTTGGAACCGGGCAGATTAACGCTGCCCTCCACCCGGGCAATAGGAGATAATTTAAGGCTTTCCATATGATTCCTGGAGATACGGGGTAAACAAAAACTGAGGCTGACTAGAAGTTAACAGGGCTGATGCATCAGGGCAAGTAAACAAAAGGCCGGCTTGCGCCGGCCTTTTGTCAAGCCAGCACCTTGGCCAGCGCGTCCATGCAGCGCTGGTTTTCCTGCTCCAGCCCGATGCTGATGCGCAGGCAGGTCGGCAGGCCATAACCGGCGATGGGACGGACTATCACCCCTTCACGCAACAGCGCTTCATACACCGGGGCCGCATCACGCTGCAGATCCAGAGTGATGAAGTTGGCGCGAGACGGTACATAACGCAGACCACGCTTCTGGAAGAAGGCTTCGTAACGAGCCATCTCGCGTCGGTTCAACTCGACCGCCTCGGACAGATACGCTTCATCGCCCAGCGCCGCTTCTGCCGCCGCCAATGCCAGGCTGTTGCAGTTGAAGGGCTCTCGCACCCGGTTCAGCACGCCGATCAGTTCGGGGTGTGCCACCATATAACCCACCCGCAGACCCGCCAGACCATAGGCCTTGGAGAAGGTACGCGACACGATCAGGTTGGGATATTGCGCCAGCCAGTCGATGGACGGATGCCGTTCATCCTCGGCCACATACTCGGTATAGGCCTCGTCCAGTACCACCAGCACCTGCTTGGGCACCCGGGCCAAAAAGGCGGCCAGCTCGGTCTTGGTCAAAAAGGTACCGGTCGGGTTATTGGGGTTGGTGATGCACACCAGCTTGGTCTGCTCGGTAATGGCCGCCGCCATGGCATCCAGATCATGACCGAAGTCTTTGGCCGGTACCACCACCGCTTCGGCACCGTGAGCCTGAGTGGCCATGGCGTACACGATAAAGGTGTACTGGGAAAACACCACCTGCTGACCGGGAGAAACAAAGGTGTGGTAAATCAGGTCAATCAGCTCATTTGAGCCGTTGCCCAGGATCAGCTGGTCGGTATTGACGCCCAACTTCTCGGACAACTTGGTCTTCAGGGCAAAGCCGTTGGCGTCCGGATAACGCGCCAGCTCCGGCAGCGCCCGCTCGATGGCCGCTCTGGCCTTGGCGCCCAGCCCCATGGGGTTTTCGTTGGATGCCAGCTTGACGCTGTTGCTGATGCCGAGCTCACGCTCCAGCTCTTCCACCGGCTTGCCCGGCTGATAAGGGTGTAACTTCTCTACCCCGGCATTGGCCAGGGCCAGATAATCAATACTCACAATGGCTCCTCAATACTGGTTTCATGCGACAACATAGCGGCAAACGAACGGCACTGAATCAAGCAGGAGGGATAAGGTTGCACCTAAAGCCAACCGTCGATGGCAGGGATGCCATCGCCGAGCATACAGGGATGTACTTGCTGCGTGTTGGTGTGGTGGAACCTTATCCCGATGTTCCCTTGGCCGACCGTTGTTACTATCGATAGCCGCTTAATACGTTAGCCGTGCTGCTTGGCGAACTTGTCCATAAAGGCCACCAGCGCCTGCACCCCTTCAATGGGCATGGCGTTGTACAGGCTGGCACGCATGCCACCCACGATGCGGTGGCCCTTCAGCGCCAGCAGCCCTTCGGCCTTGGCTTGTGCCAAAAAGGCTTCATTCAGGCTGTCGTCTTTCAACTGGAACGGAATGTTCATCCAGGAACGCGCATCCGGGTGTACGCTGTTGCCGTAAAAATCGCTGGCATCCACATAGTTGTACAGCAGCTCGGCCTTGGCCTTGTTGCGCTCGCCCATGGCGTCCAGACCACCCTGGCGCTTCAGCCACTGGAACACCAGACCAGCCAGATACCAGCCGTAGGTTGGCGGCGTGTTAAGCATGGAGTCGGCCTCGGCCATGGCCGCATAGTCCATGATGGCCGGGGTATGCGGGCACGCCTGCTGGAGCAGATCTTCACGCACTATCACTACCGCCAGACCGGACGGGCCGATGTTTTTCTGGGCGCCGGCATAGATAAGGCCGAATTTGCTGACATCGATGGGGCGAGACAGAATGGTAGAAGACATGTCCGCGATCAGCGGCACATTGCCGGTGTCGGGCACAAAGTGATACTCGATGCCTTCCACGGTTTCATTCGGGCAGTAATGCACGTAGGCGGCGGTCGGGTCCAGGTCCCACTTGTCGGCCAATGCACGCGGCCCGTTTTCGGCGGCGGCAAAGCCATCCAGCACCCGTACCTTGCCCACTTTTTCCGCTTCTGCCACGGCGGATTTGGACCACTGACCGGTCACGATGTAATCGGCTTTGGCATTCTTGCCCATCAGGTTCAGCGCTACAGCGGCAAACTGGCCACGGCCACCGCCCTGCAGAAACAGCACCTTGTAATTGTCCGGCACCTGCATCAAGTCACGCAGATCCTGCTCGGCCTGGGCCGCAACCGCCATATAGTCGGCGCCGCGATGACTGAGCTCCATCACCGACACACCCAGACCGTTAAAATCGCGAAACTCGGCCTGAGCCTGCTGCATGACCTCAACCGGCAACATGGCCGGACCTGCGCTGAAGTTATAAACCATCTTCTCCATTTTCCCTGAGTTACCTATACGCTAAATAATCGATAAAACGGCCGCATGACGCCGACACCATTTATTATCACCACGACCCTATCGTTTTACACGTCCAGACGGCCAAATCAAAGTGATTTCGTGTATTGAATGGCAGTTGAACAAAAGGGGCCACTGGGGCCCCTTGTTATCAACACATTTTATTTACGCTTCGGCGTCCGGGTCCTGCTGTTCATCGTTCCCGTTATCTTCGGCTTGCGCGTCGGCTGCTTCGTCGGTCAGGGCCTCGAGATCGCCTTCGCCGTCAATCAGCTCGTCGTCTTCTGCAGGCTCTTCGATACGTTGCAGACCCACCACCTGCTCGTCTTCTCCGGTACGGATCAAACGCACGCCGGCGGTGTTACGGCTGATCAGGCTCACTTCCTGCACGCGGGTGCGCACCAGAATACCACCGTTGGTGATCAGCATGATTTCGTTGCTTTCTTCCACCTGAATGGCGCCGACTACCGGACCGTTACGATCGCTGACCTTGATCGAGACCACGCCCAGCGTGCCGCGACTCTTGGTCGGGTATTCTGCCAGTTCGGTACGCTTGCCATAGCCGTTGGCGGTCACGGTCAGAATCGGGCCGTCGCCGCGCGGAATGATCAGTGACACCACCTTGTCATCCCCCGCCAGACGAATGCCGCGCACACCGGAAGCGGTACGACCCATGGGACGAACGCCCTTGAAGGTGCCCTTGCTTTCAGTCGCTTCGATATCTGACCCTTCGCCTTCTTCCAGAGAGGACTCACCCTGCTCGTCGTGGCTTTCCACGTCGGCATGGCCGCTACCTTCGGCGAAACGCACTACCTTGCCCGCATCGGAGAACAGCATGATCTCGTTGCTGCCGTCGGTGATGTCGACACCAATCAACTCGTCGCCTTCGCGCAGGTTGATGGCACGAATACCGGAGGCCAGCGGACGGCTGAAGGCCGACAGGCTGGTTTTCTTCACGGTACCGTCGGCGGTGGCGAAGAACACGTATTTATCGTCGGCATATTCCTTCACCGGCAGAATCGCGGTGATCCGCTCATCGCCATCCAGCGGCAGCAGGTTGACGATGGGTCGGCCGCGGGCAGCGCGACTGGCTTCCGGCAACTGATACACCTTGAGCCAGTACACCTTGCCGGCGGTCGAGAAGCACAGAATGGTGTCGTGGGTATTGGCCACCAGCAGACGTTCTACAAAGTCTTCCTGCTTCATCTTGGTGGCCGACTTGCCCCGGCCACCGCGACGCTGGGCTTCATAATCGGTCAGCGGCTGATACTTCACGTAGCCCTGATGGGACAGGGTCACCACCACGTCTTCCTGGGTGATCAAATCCTCGATGTTGATCTCGGCACTGGAGGCGGTGATTTCGGTACGACGGGCATCGCCGAACTGTACCTTGATGGCTTCCAGCTCTTCCCGAATTACTTCCATCAACCGTTCAGGGTTGTTCAGGATGTAAAGCAGTTCGGCAATCAGGGTGAGCAGGTTCTGGTATTCCTCGAGAATTTTCTCGTGCTCGAGGCCGGTCAGACGGTGCAGACGCAGGTCAAGAATGGCCTGGGCCTGTTGCTCGGTCAGGTAATAGTGACCTTCGCGAATGCCGAATTCGGGCTCCAGCCACTCGGGACGCGCAGCATCGTCACCGGCACGTTCCAGCATGCTGGCCACATTACCCAGTTCCCAGCCCTGACCGACCAGGCCGGCCTTGGCTTCGGCCGGGGTCGGCGAACGGCGGATCAGCTCGATAATCGGGTCGATATTGGCCAGCGCAATGGCCAGACCTTCCAGGATGTGGGCCCGGTCGCGCGCCTTGCGCAGTTCAAACACGGTACGACGCGTCACCACTTCACGACGATGCTGAATAAAGCATTCCAGCATGTCCTTCAGGTTGAAGATGCGCGGCTGGTTGTTGTCCAGCGCCACCATGTTGATGCCGAACACGTTCTGCATCTGAGTCTGTGAATAGAGGTTGTTCAGAATCACCTCACCCACTTCGCCCCGGCGCACTTCAATCACGATGCGCATGCCGTCCTTGTCGGACTCATCGCGCAGGGCACTGATGCCCTCGATGCGTTTTTCCTTGACCAGCTCGGCGATTTTCTCGATCAACCGGGCCTTGTTCACCTGATACGGCAGCTCGGACACGATAATGGTTTCGCGACCGGTCTTTTCGTCGGTCTGCACCTCGGCCAGGGCGCGCACATAAATCTTGCCGCGACCGGTACGGTACGCATCGATGATGCCGGATTTACCGTTGATGATGCCGCCGGTAGGAAAGTCCGGACCCGGAATCAGTTCGATCAATTGATCGATACTGATGTGCTCGTCGTCAATCAGCGCCAGACAGCCGTCCACCACCTCGTTGAGGTTGTGCGGCGGAATATTGGTCGCCATGCCCACGGCAATACCGGAAGAACCGTTCACCAGCAGGTTGGGTACCTTGGTCGGCATTACCGCCGGTATCATTTCGGTGCCGTCGTAGTTTGGCACCCAGTCGACGGTCTCTTTATCCAGATCGGCCAGCAGTTCGTGGGCAATCTTGTCCATGCGCACTTCGGTATAACGCATGGCGGCGGCAGAGTCGCCATCCACCGAGCCGAAGTTACCCTGGCCGTCGACCAGGGTATAACGCATGGAAAAATCCTGTGCCATGCGCACTATGGTGTCGTATACGGCACTGTCGCCGTGCGGGTGATATTTACCTATTACATCACCGACCACACGGGCCGATTTCTTGTAGGGCTTGTTCCAGTCGTTGCCGAGCTCGTTCATAGCGAACAGCACGCGGCGATGCACCGGTTTCAAACCATCTCGAACATCGGGAAGCGCCCGCCCCACGATTACGCTCATGGCGTAATCCAGGTAGGAGCGTTTCAGCTCTTCCTCGATGTTTATCGGCATGATTTCTCGGGCCAGATCGGTCATAGCAAGCCTTGTCCCCAGTTTATTGTTGATATCGCAATAAAAAACGCATCATTCTACCATACAAATGCGTTCAGGGAGCAGTCATGCTGGCAGCGAAAACCGACTGGGCTATAATGGCCGCTCTGCACATTAATCTGACCATCGTTTAAGGCGTTGCCCGTGAATGTAGACCAACAGGAAATCGAAAAATTCGAAGCCATGGCCTCCCAATGGTGGGATCTGGAAGGTGACTTCAAGCCCCTGCACCGGCTTAACCCGCTGCGTCTGAACTGGATTGCCGACAAGGCCGATGGGCTGTTCGGCAAGCAGATCATCGATATCGGCTGCGGCGGCGGCATTCTCAGCGAAAGCATGGCCCGGGAAGGCGGCGAGGTAATCGGCGTCGACATGGGTCAGGAACCACTGGCCGTGGCCCGGCTGCACGCGCTGGAGATGGGTGTCAGCGTCAACTACCGTCAGAGCACCGCCGAACAGGTGGCCGCAGAACACGCCGGCCAGTTCGATGTGGTCACCTGCATGGAAATGCTGGAGCACGTGCCCGAGCCCGCCTCCGTGGTGCAGGCCTGCGCCGACCTGGCAAAACCCGGTGCCACCCTGGTGTTTTCTACCATCAACCGTAACCCCAAGGCCTGGCTGATGATGATAGCGGCGGCCGAGCATCTGTTTAAAATGGTGCCCAAGGGTACCCACGATCACCGCAAGTTCATCACCCCCGCCGAACTGTGCAGCTACATAGAGCGGGCAGGTCTGGTGGTCAAAGACATCAGTGGCGTGGTCTATCAACCGCTGTCCGGCACCTTCAAGCTCAGCCGGGATGCGGACGTGAATTACATGGTGCATGCCATCAAGCCGGAGTAAGCAATGACCTTTGACGCTGTGCTGTTCGATCTGGATGGAACCCTGCTGGACACGGCCGGGGACATGGGGGCTGCCGCCAACCACGTGATAGAAAGCCTGGGCTTACCTGCCTTGACCGAAGCGGTGCTGCAATGCACCACCTCGGACGGCTCCTATGCCCTGCTCAAGGCCGGCATTCATCCGGAATTGATCGAGCATCACGGGCTGGAACAGTTGCGTCGACGAATGCTGCGCTTTTATGGCGACAACCTCTGCCATCATACCCGCCCCTACGACGGGGTGCCGGCCCTGCTGGACTGGCTGAACATGAGCCGCATTCCCTGGGGGGTGGTCACCAACAAGCCCGCCGCACTCACCGATCCCTTGCTGGCCGGACTGGCGTTGTTTCGCCACTGTGGCGTGACCGTCAGTGCCGATACCCTGCCCTACAAGAAACCGCATCCCGCTCCCTTGCTGTTTGCGGCCGAGCAATTGTCGGTCGCGCCACAGCGTTGTATCTACATCGGCGATCACAAACGCGATATAGAGGCAGGACGCGCCGCCGGCATGACCACGGTGGCGGCCGCCTGGGGTTATATCTCTGCCGGCGAAGACCCGAGCCACTGGCAGGCGGATCATCAGCACGGCACGGTTTTCGCGCTGACCGACTGGCTGAAAGACACATTCGACGCCAAACGATGAAAGATCCGGCGGGATCTCCAATACCCCTTTTTTGCAAGCCAAATATTTTTAAAAATCTTTCCCGCCGGGCATAAAACAAGCAGCCATTTGCCAGCGCCAGACTCCCAAAGGGATAGACGTTAGTAAGTGCAAACCTTTGGCGTAAAATCACAGATTATCCACAAGCTTTGCCGGCATTCACCGGCTTGAGAATTGTGAGCTAACCCACTATATTGTGCCCATCATCACACAAGACAACTAGATGTTGTGCTTCTTCCGGCCATCAACCACACTATGTAGGGTATTGATGACACGGGATGTTTTTGCCGAAGTAGACGCAACACCACTGGGAGAAGGTCAGTTTCATGAATAAACATCTGCTGGTTACCAAACGTTCTGGCGCCAAGGAGCACCTCGATCTGGACAAGATCCATCGAGTCATTACCTGGGCTGCCGAAGGGCTGGACAATGTTTCCGTCTCCCAGGTGGAGCTGCGGTCACACATCCAGTTCTACGATGGTATCCGCACCGAAGATATTCACGAGACCATCATCAAGGCCGCCGCCGATCTGATCTCCGAGCAGACCCCGGATTACCAGTATCTGGCCGCCCGCCTGGCCGTGTTCCATCTGCGCAAGAAGGCCTATGGTCAGTTCGAGCCGCCTCATTTTTATGATCACGTCGCCCGCCTCACCGAGATGGACAAGTACGACCAGCACATTCTGGCCGATTACAGCCGTGACGAACTCGACGCCCTCAACACCCATCTGGATCACGACCGCGATCTGACCTTCTCCTATGCGGCCGTCAAGCAGCTTGAAGGCAAATACCTGGTGCAGAACCGGGTGACCGGCGAGATTTACGAAAGCCCGCAGTTCCTCTATATGCTGGTGGCCGCCTGTCTGTTCTCCAAGTATCCGAAAGATACTCGTCTGAGCTACGTTACCCGCTTCTATGATGCGGTGTCCCAGTTCAAGGTCTCTTTGCCCACGCCCATCATGTCCGGCGTGCGTACCCCGACCCGTCAGTTCAGCTCATGCGTACTGATCGAGTGCGGCGACAGCCTGGACTCCATCAACGCCACCTCCGGCGCCATCGTGCGTTATGTGTCCCAGCGGGCCGGTATCGGCATCAACGCCGGTCGCATTCGTGCCCTGGGCAGCCCCATTCGTGGCGGCGAAGCCTTTCACACCGGCTGTATTCCCTTCTACAAGCACTTCCAGACCGCGGTTAAATGCTGCTCTCAGGGCGGTGTGCGTGGTGGTGCCGCCACCCTGTTCTACCCCATGTGGCACCTGGAAGTGGAATCGCTGCTGGTACTGAAGAACAACCGCGGCGTCGAAGAAAACCGCGTGCGTCACATGGACTACGGTGTGCAGATCAACCGCCTGATGTACCAGCGTCTGATCCAGGGTGGTGACATCACCCTGTTCTCGCCTTCTGACGTACCCGGCCTGTACGACGCCTTCTTCGAAGATCAGGCGAAATTTGAAGAGCTGTACGTCAAGTACGAGCAGGACAGCAGCATTCGCAAACGTACCCTCAAGGCGCTGGAGCTGTTCTCGCTGATGATGCAGGAGCGTGCCGGTACCGGCCGTATCTACATTCAGAACGTCGATCACTGCAACACCCACAGCCCGTTCGACCCGGCGGTGGCCCCGGTGCGCCAGAGCAACCTGTGCCTGGAAATCGCCCTGCCCACCAAGCCGCTGATGGACATCAACGACGAGAACGGCGAAATTGCCCTGTGCACCCTGTCGGCTTTCAACCTGGGCGCCATCAGCGATTTGAGCGAGCTGGAAGAGCTGGCCGAACTGGCGGTACGTGCGCTGGATGCCCTGCTCGACTACCAGGACTACCCGCTGCTGGCCGCCCAGAAAGGCTCCATGAACCGTCGTACTCTGGGCATTGGCGTGATCAACTACGCCTATTACCTGGCCAAGAACGGCGTCAAGTATTCCGACGGCAGCGCCATCGGTCTGACCCACAAGACCTTTGAAGCCATTCAGTACTACCTGCTGAAGGCCTCGGTCAAGCTGGCGAAGGAATTCGGCCCCTGCCCGGCCTTTAACGAGACCACCTATTCCCAGGGCGTGCTGCCAATCGATACCTATAAAAAGGATCTGGACAAGCTCTGCCAGGAGCCGCTGCACCTGGACTGGGAAAGCCTGCGTGAAGAGATCAAGACCACGGGTCTGCGTAACAGCACCCTGACCGCATTGATGCCGTCCGAAACCTCGAGCCAGATTTCCAACGCCACCAACGGCATAGAGCCGCCCCGTGGTCTGGTGTCGGTCAAGGCCTCTAAAGACGGTATCCTCAAGCAGGTGGTGCCGGAATACGCCGAGCTGAAGAACCAGTACGAGCTGCTGTGGCAGATGCCGTCCAACGACGGTTACCTGCAGCTGGTGGGCGTGATGCAGAAGTTTGTGGATCAGGCCATTTCCGCCAACACCAACTACGACCCTGCCCGTTTCGAGGGTGGCCGGGTGCCGATGAAGCAGCTGTTGAAAGACCTGCTCACCGCCTATAAATTCGGTCTCAAGACCCTGTATTACCATAACACCCGTGACGGTGCGGCAGACGCCCAGAACGACATGCAGGAAGATGACGGCTGTGCCGGCGGCGCCTGCAAAATATAATTGATGCTGGCGGGGTCAGACCCCGCCTTTATGCGCGGAACAATAGAAATGTCTTATACCACCTTCAGTCAAATTCAGAACGATCATATGAAAGAGCCCATGTTCCTCGGTAATCCGGTGAACGTGGCCCGTTATGATCTGCAAAAATACGATATCTTCGAAAAGCTGATCGAGAAGCAGCTGTCTTTCTTCTGGCGCCCGGAAGAAGTGGATGTATCTCAGGATCGTATCGACTACCAGGCGCTGCCGGATCATGAAAAACACATCTTCATCAGCAACCTGAAGTATCAGACCCTGCTCGACTCCATTCAGGGCCGCAGCCCCAACGTGGCCCTGCTGCCGCTGGTGTCGATTCCCGAGCTGGAAACCTGGATTGAAACCTGGGCCTTTTCCGAGACCATTCATTCTCGTTCCTACACCCATATCATTCGCAACATCGTCAATAACCCGGCGACCGTGTTCGACGATATCGTGGCCAACGAGCAGATCATCAAGCGTGCAGGCGACATTGCCGGCTATTACGACCAGCTGATCGAGTACACCAACCTCTATCATCTGTTTGGTGAAGGTGAGCACGAGCTCAAAGGCCAGCCGGTCAGCATCAGCCGTTACGAGTTGAAGAAAAAGCTCTACCTGTGTCTGATGAGCGTCAATGCACTGGAAGCCATTCGCTTCTACGTCAGCTTCGCCTGCTCTTTCGCCTTCGCCGAGCGCGAGCTGATGGAAGGCAACGCCAAAATCATCAAGCTGATTGCCCGCGACGAAGCCCTGCACCTGACCGGCACCCAGCACATGCTCAACATTCTGCGCAGTGGCGATGACGATCCGGAAATGGCGCAAATCGCCAAAGAGTGCGAGCAGCAATGCTTCGAACTGTTCCGTGACGCAGCGATTCAGGAAAAGGAATGGGCAGAATATCTGTTCAAGGACGGCTCCATGATCGGCCTGAACAAAGACATTCTGTGTCAGTATGTGGAATACATCACCAACCTGCGCATGCAGGCGGTGGGTCTGGCTCCGGCATTTAGCGGTGCCAAACAGAATCCGATTCCGTGGATCAACGCCTGGCTGTCATCCGACAACGTACAGGTGGCTCCGCAAGAGGTAGAAGTCAGCTCCTATCTGGTTGGCCAGATTGACTCGCAAATGAGTCAAGACGATCTGGGTGACTTCGAGCTGTGAGTCGCGTCTGCACCCGAGCGCTGAACTTTGAACTTCGAGCAGGTGAAACCCTGCTCGAAGGGCTGGAGCGCACCGGTCATGCAGTGGAATATCAGTGCCGCAGTGGTTACTGCGGCTCTTGTCGTACCCCCCTGCTCGAGGGGTCGGTCAGCTACCAGCAAGAGCCGCTGGCCTTTGTCGCCACCGGCGACATACTGCCCTGCTGCTGTCGACCACAAGGCGAGATCAGCCTGGATCTGGACGCAGAGCCGGTCAAGATACAGGCCTGAGTAAACACTGCGCACCGCTTTGATCTAATACCGCCTCCCGCAGCCGCACACCCAAAGCCGACATCGTAAGGCAACATCCCGCACAACATCCAACTCGTTAGCCGCGCTTATGCTTAAGGTAATCCGTCATCAGGCGAACGTTGCGTCGGTTGGCCTTGAAGGCGAAATCGAACAAATCGCCGAACAGGGGGATGATACCGATGCCGAGCTCCAGCAATACATTCAGCCCCATGCGGGCCAGCACCCCGGCCGGTAACTTCATGCGCGCCGCCTCTAATATGATGTAAGACGACAAACCCGCACCGATCAGATCGCCGATGCCCGGTACCAGCCCGATAATGCCGTCTACTCCTACTCTGAAACCACCGGGCAGCCGAACGGCGCTGTCCAGCAGCCACGACAATCGCTCCAGTCGCCGAATGCTGGCCTCATGGTCTGTGAAGCCGTCACTCATTTTTTGGCAATCACCCACACCGCATGCACGATACCGGGAATATAGCCAAGCAGGGTCAGCACTATGTTGATCCAGAAGTGCTTACCGAAGCCGACCTGCAAGAACACCCCCAGCGGCGGCAACAGAATGGCGATGATGATACGAATTAAATCCATGATGGAATCCTTTTATTAGGGCTTGTGTTCAGGCGCCAGCGGAAACGGGTGCCAGCTTAAACGACCATTCTGCTCGAACGACTGTTCCCGCTCGCAAACAAACAACTGTTTGCCCATTTCAATCACCGACCCCCTTGAATAACGCTGGTCCGCATAAAAACACACCGGCTCCAGGCCCGAAGCAATATTCAGCTCCACCGGTGGCCGGGTGCTGATGGTATTGGCCGACACTGTGGCCGATAGGGCGAGCAACGCCCAGCCAAATGCTTTCATCATGACATATTTCCTCTTTACCCGAAGATAGCCACATGGTACCACCCTATAAGGTACCTAAAACAAGGTTTAGTCATGAGACGAGGATTCTGGTTACTGCTGGCACTGGCGATTATCGCAACCGTTCTGCTGATGATGGAGCAGTCCCACTCGGCCCCGGTCGTGGCTACAGATCAATCCGGCAGTGGTAACCGGTCTCTCGATTATCGGCGCGATATAAAACCCATCTTCGAGCAAAAGTGCGTCGTCTGCCATGCCTGTTACGACGCCCCCTGCCAACTCAAGCTGACCAGTCAGGAAGGCGTGAAACGCGGCGCCAGCAAGCAGCGGGTATACGATGGCACCCGCACCAAAAATGCCGAGCCCAACCGGCTGTATATCGATGCCATGGGCGAACAAGCCTGGCGCCAACGGGATTTTTTCAGTGTGACAGCAAGCCGGCATGGTGAGGCCGCATTGATGCTGCGCATGCTGGCACTGGGTCAACAGTCTGACTGGGGTAATAACACACGGCTGCCGGAACAGCTGGATATTGCCATTACCCGCGCCAATCAGTGCAGCAAGGCTGACGAGTTCGATACCTTCGCCCGCCAGCATCCGCAGGCCGGCATGCCCTTTGCGGTGACCGGTCTCACCGACCAGGAGTACCAGACCATGGCTATCTGGCTGGCACAGGGTGCCCCCGTCTCCGAGCAGAAGCTGACCCTGTCTGCCGAACTGCAGCAGGCAGTCATTAAATGGGAGACCAGGTTGAATCGCGACAGTCCTCGTCACCAATTGGTCGCCCGTTACCTTTATGAGCACTGGTTTCTGGCTCACCTTTATTTCGGTGACACCGCAACCGGCGACCAGCACACCTATTTCGAACTGGTACGCTCCCGTACTCCCGGTGGCGAGCCCATCGAGGTTATTGCCACTACCAGGCCGACAGATGACCCGCAAGGAACCGTGTATTATCGATTACGGCCACGGCTGGAAACCCGCATACACAAGACCCATATCGTCTATCCGCTTAATAACAACAAAATGGAACGACTGGAGCAGCTTTTTTTTGAACCCCGGTGGACCATCAAAACCATGCCCGGATATGGGCCGGATCAGGCAGCCAATCCGTTTTTTACCTATGCCGCCATACCCGCGCGCGCACGCTATCAATATCTGCTGGATGATGCGCAGTACTTTGTACGCTCCTTTATTCGCGGGCCGGTCTGTCGCGGGCAAATTGCCACCGATGTCATTCGGGATCAGTTCTGGGTCGCCTTTCAGGAACCCGAGCACGATCTCTTTGTGACCGATGCCAGCTATCAAAGCCGCGTCAGAGCCTGGTTGACCTTACCCGGGTTTAACACCGATCTGCTGAGCCTGGGGCCGGACTGGATTACGCATCGTGAAGCCCGTAACGACTATCAAGCCGCCCGCCAGCAGACTTACGCCCGGCATGATCCGCAAGGTCCCAGCCTCGCGCATATATGGGATGGCGACGGTAACAATCAGGATGCTCTGCTCACCGTATTTCGTCATCACAACAGCGCCAGTGTGGTTTCGGGCTGGCAGGGAGACACCCCCACTACCATGTGGGTGATGGATTATCCGTTGCTGGAGCGCAGCTATTATGCGCTGGTCGCCAATTTCAACGTCTACGGCAACGTATCGCATCAGGCACAGACCCGACTTTATTTCGATCTTATCCGCAACGGGGCCGAGGCAAACCTGTTGCGTTATTTACCGACCGAGCAACGAAATCCGCTCTTGCACCACTGGTATGACAACAGTGGCCGCATCAAGCTGTTTACCAGCTATGCGGACGTAGATGAACAGACGCCCAGCCGCATCGAGGTTGACCCTCGCCAGCCGCTGGCCGACTTCAGCCGGCAGGTATTAACCGTTCTGGCCCCGGTGGCTGGCCCACCCGACACGCTTAATCGCTGTCATCAACAAGACTGCCTCAACCAGCTCAATGCCCAACACCAAGCAATCGAGGGTCAGTTAACGCGCCTCACCGGCGTTACTGCCGCCATGCTGCCGGTCATTCAATGGCTGCCGGAGGTGACGCTGCTGCGTATCGAGAACGGCGAAGATCGCCACGTATACAGCCTGATCCATAACCGGGATCACACCAACGTCGCCTTCATGCTGGGAGAGAACCTACGCCTGCGACCACAGAACGATACCCTGACCGTACTGCCCGGCGTGATTGGCAGTTATCCCAATTTCATCTTCAACATAAAGCAGGAGGAGCTGTCCGGTTTTATCACGGCTCTGGTCACCATGAAACGCGCCGAGGACATGCATACCCTGGCCGATCAATTTGGTATACGACGTACTCACCCGCAGTTCTGGTTCTACTTTCACGACATGCACCGCTATTTACAAGAAACCACACCGTTAGAAGCCGGGATACTGGATATGAATCGCTACCTTAATTTATAAACCCGGGCTTGGCGTTGCTTTCCCCAAACGCCTGGGCTAGGGTATTAGTACTGTTTTTTATATATTTTTTAGTTACTTGGAATTATTACTACTTACTTAAGCACACGACTCACAGAGGGTTTTATGTATAAGTATCAGATCAATTTTCCGAGCCCCGCCCCCTTCTGCCCGGTTTAAGCCGGATGCTGTTTTAGCATCCGGAAGACGTCTGCAGCCGACATTGACGGCCTGCACCCATCATGATGTGACATTGCCTGATCGGTACCTCATAAGGAGATGCAGCCTTGAAGTCTTCAGCCTGCCGTGACCATGTTTGAACTTGTGTAACAGTCGAATTTGTCGGCCGATACGAAAAGAAAACGGCACTTTTCCGACGGCCCATCATCAAGGAGCTTGATCATGAGTAAGGAAAAAGTAAAAAAGAAAGCGGAAAAATCCCTGAAAGAAAAACGTCAGGAGAAGCGCGACAAGCGCAAGAATCAGGAATAACTCCGACGTAGCCGTTCTGGCATCGGATTCGGCATTTATCTACAGACAACGGATTCCAGAACAGCAGCAAACAAAAAGGGGCGCCAAGCGCCCCTTTTTCATCGAACTTTACGCCGAATAGCGGTCAGCTTACTCCCACTCGATGGTCGCCGGCGGCTTGCCGGAGATATCGTAAACAACACGGGAAA
>JAAEZO010000048.1 GCA_018222825.1 Gammaproteobacteria bacterium | reverse complement strand
TGGCATTTCACGGTTGTGGGAGGTCGTCTCTGTTGCCTCCTCCTTAGCTCTGAGTTGCCCGAAGACGGCGCCAACAGGTAACTCTGTAGCATAAAGGAGGGCAAAGAGATCTGCTCCAGAGACCATCACATGACAGGGATGTCATGTGCTGAGCGCCACAGGGATGTGCTTGAAGCGAGTCGCTGGAGCAGACTCTTTGTCCGACGTTGGCACAGAAATGAAATTGACCATTTGTTTATTGTTATGACTGAACTGACAGCCTCTATATAACTAACCGTTTTACGACGGCTCCAGTGCGGTCTGCTGGAAGGCGCGGATCAGCGGGTCGTCCAGCCGCTTCTTCAGCAAACAGACCCCCACTTCGATGGACTTGAGTGCCGGGCTGGGCGACAGCACCCGCACCTTGTCACCCATCGGGCTGTGATCGATCACCACCCGCGGCACCACGCCGATACCAAACCCCAATGCCACCATACCGATAATGGCCTCGTTGCCAGCCACCTCCGCATAGATATTGGGGCTTATGCCCTTGGCCTTGAACCACTGATTGGCGCGCTTGCGGGCCACACCCTGCTCTGAGACGATGACCGGCAGCCGTTGCCAGTCCAGAGGCCGTTGTTCCAGCAGCTCGCTGACCGGGCCGGGGGAGGTGGGGGCGATAAACACCATTGGCACCGTTTGCAGATTGACGAAGTGCACCTTGGCCGGCAGGGCGTCGGGGCGGGCGGCGATGGCCAGATCCGATTCCTCTTCCAGAATCTTGTCGATGGCCCGCGCCGGATCGCCGGTTTCCAGCCGTATTTCCAGCCGGGGATAGCGGCTGCGAAACCGCTCCAGAATGCCGGGCAGCAGAAAGTAGCTGGCGGTCACCGAGCAGAACACCCGCAGGCGTCCCTGCAGGCTGTCGTCACCATGCTTGAGTTCCTGCTTGAGGGCCTGCCAGTCCGCCAGCCAGCCCTGGGCGAATAGCTGCAGCCGGCTGCCGGCCGGGGTCAGGGTGACACTGCGATTGTCTCGGGTCAGCAGCTCGCAGCCGGCTTCCTGTTCCAGCCGTTGTATCGCCCGGCTGAGGGTGGAAGGGCTGACCGCCATGGCATCGGCAGTGTGACCGAAGTGCAGGCTCTGACTCAAATGCACGAACAGTTCGAGATGACGGAAATCCATGGGCGTTTCACCGGTTGGTGTTGCAGAAAATGAAATACTCTATTTCGAATATATCATTTTAAGCAATGAAAAGCCTGGGGTATAGTGTCTGGGTCGTCACCGGAAAAACGGTGCAAGCATTCAAATTAAATGGATTAATTGGAGCAAAAGGTCATGGCTAACTATTTCAACACCCTGAATCTGCGTCAGCAGCTCGAACAGCTCGGCAAGTGCCGTTTCATGCATCGCGCCGAATTCGCCGATGGCTGTAACTACCTGAAAGGAAAGAAGGTCGTTATCGTTGGTTGTGGCGCCCAGGGTCTGAACCAGGGTCTGAACATGCGTGACTCCGGTCTGGACGTAGCCTACGCCCTGCGTGCCGAAGCCATTGCCGAAAAGCGCAAGTCCTTCCTGCAGGCCACCGAAAACGGCTTTAAAGTGGGCACTTATGAAGAGCTGATCCCCACCGCCGACCTGGTGATGAACCTGACCCCGGACAAGCAGCACACCTCTGCCGTTAACGCCGTTATGCCGCTGATGAAAGACGGTGCGGCCCTGGGTTACTCCCACGGCTTCAACATCGTTGAAGAAGGCATGCAGATCCGTAAAGACATCACCGTAGTGATGGTTGCGCCCAAGTGTCCGGGTACCGAAGTACGCGAAGAATACAAGCGTGGTTTCGGTGTGCCGACCCTGATCGCGGTTCACCCCGAGAACGATCCCAAGGGTGACGGTCTGGCCATCGCCAAGGCCTGGGCTTCCGCTACCGGCGGCGACCGTGCCGGCGTACTGGAATCCTCCTTCGTGGCCGAAGTGAAATCCGACCTGATGGGCGAGCAGACCATTCTGTGCGGCATGCTGCAGGCTGGTGCCATTGTTGCTCACGAGAAGATGGTATCCGAAGGTATCGACGCCGGTTACGCGGGCAAACTGATTCAGTTCGGCTGGGAAACCATCACCGAAGCACTGAAGCAGGGCGGCATCACCAACATGATGGATCGTCTGTCCAACCCGGCTAAGATCAAGGCATTCGACCTGGCCGAAGAGCTGAAAGGCCTGATGCGTCCGCTGTTCAACAAGCACATGGATGACATCATCCAGGGTGACTTCTCTGCCGGCATGATGGCCGACTGGGCCAAGGACGACAAAGACCTGCTGACCTGGCGCGAAGAGACTGCCGAAACCAGTTTCGAGCAGTACCCGGCTTCCGATGAAGTGATCGACGAGCAGGAATACTTCGACAACGGCATTCTGCTGGTTGCCATGGTAAAAGCCGGTGTTGAGCTGGCCTTCGAAGCCATGACCGCCTCCGGCATCATCGACGAGTCTGCTTACTACGAGTCTCTGCACGAGCTGCCGCTGATCGCCAACACCGTTGCCCGCAAGCGTCTGTACGAAATGAACGTGGTTATCTCCGATACCGCCGAGTACGGTAACTACCTGTTCGCACACGCCGCCGTGCCGCTGCTGCGTGAGCACTTCATGCCGAAAGTAGGTACCGATGTTATTGGCAAGACCATCAAGGTTGAGTCCAACTCCGTTGATAACCGTCGCCTGATCGACGTCAACGAAGCCATTCGCAACCACCCGGTTGAGACCATCGGCAAGACCCTGCGTTCTTACATGACCGATATGAAAAACATCGCCGTTGGCGGTTGATAGATAAAAATAAACAGAGCTACAAAGACAGGGAGGCTTCGGCCTCCCTTTTTGTTTTTCTCTAAAGGCCCTGACCGTATAATGGCGACCATATAAGTAGATTGCCCATCCCGAGGGCGGTCGCTGAAAGGCACGGCACGCCGACACGCTGTAAATACCTCCATGTACGCTCGGACACACTATCTGACCGCCATGGATGGTGGGAATGCTGAAATAGCAGGAGCACTTTTCGGTCATGGCGTGTCACGGTCGGCTTAGCCGTATCCTCTCATCGCCCTTTCCGGGTTATGCGTTGTCTGCACCAAGTTGGAGAGAATGATGAGTTTTGACGAGCGTTTTGGTGGTATTGCCCGACTGTACGGAGCCGATGCTCTGGCCCGGTTTGCGGCGGCCCATGTGTGTGTGATCGGTATCGGTGGCGTCGGATCCTGGGCGGCGGAAGCCCTGGCCCGCTCCGGTATTGGCGCCATCACCCTGATCGACATGGACGACATCTGCATCACCAATACCAACCGCCAGATCCATGCGTTGAATAACCAGATTGGTCAGGAAAAAACCGTGGCCATGGCCGAGCGGATCAAGTTGATCAACCCGGAATGCCGGGTGACGGTGGTGGACGACTTCATCAGCCCGGACAACCTGGCGGAGCATCTGTTGAATGATTTCGACTATGTGGTGGATGCCATCGACTCGGTCAAGTCGAAGGTGGCGTTGATCGCCTACTGCAAGCGCAACAAGATCCCGGTGATCATGGCGGGCGGTGCCGGTGGTCAGCTCGATCCTACCCAGATCCGGATCAGTGATCTCAGCAAGACGATCCAGGATCCATTGGCAGCCAAGGTGCGCGGCGATCTTCGCCGTTTTCACAACTTCAGCAAGAATCCCAAGCGAAAATTTGGCGTGGATTGCGTGTTCTCTACCGAACAGCCGCGCTATCCGGACGGCGCCGGCGGTATCTGCAGCACCAAAAAGGAATCGGACGGCACCATGAAGATGGACTGCGCCTCCGGTTTCGGTGCCATTACCCATATCACCGCCACCTTCGGTTTTTTCATGGTCAGCCGGGTACTAAGCAAGCTGGCGGCGAAAGCCTGACGTTTTATCCGGTAGCGATTACGCTACGGATGCTTTTATCGCTTCCACCACCGCTCTTAACCCATTGCCGCGGGACGGGCTCAGGTGTGACAACAACTGCAGTTCGGCAAAGTAGGCGTCCATATCGAAGGCCTGGATCTGCTCGGTGGTCTTGTTGCTGAGTGCGGCCAGCACCACCGCCATCAGCCCCTTGACGATGCGGGCGTCCGAGTCGCAGTGAAACTGCCAGATCCCCTCTTCATCCTGCACGCTTAACAGCCAGGCCTGGCTTTCGCAGCCGTGAATGGCGTTGGCTTCGATGCGGTGTTCGGTTGCCAGGGGCGGTAGCTGCTTCGCCAGCTTGATCAGCTCTTTGTAACGGGCTTCCCAGCCGTGAGCCGCCTCGAACAGGGTGCGAATATCGGTATCGGTCAGGGTGGTGCCAAACGGATGCATCAGAAAAACTCCCGGGCTTTGTGAATGCCGGCCAGCAGGGCCGCGATGTCTTGTTCTGTGTTGTAAAACGCCACCGAGGCACGAATGGTGCCCTGATCCAGCCCCAGCGCCTGCATCAGCGGCATGGCGCAGTGATGGCCGGTGCGCACGGCGATGCCCTGCATGTCCAGCAGGGTGGCCAGATCCTGAGGGTGTACCTCGTCGATGGTGAACGACACCGAACCCGCCTGCGGCCGGCCGATAACCTGTACGTCCGGCATGGCTGCCAGCCCGGTGAGCAGTTGCTGCAACAGCTTGTGTTCATGCCGAGCCAGAGCGGCACGGTCGAGGCCGGACAGATAATCCACCGCCGCGCCCAGGGCGATGGCGCCGGCAATGTTGGGGGTGCCGGCCTCGAACTTGAACGGCAGCTCGCCGAAGCTGGTGTGCTCGAAGCTGACGCTCTTGATCATCTCGCCGCCGGTCTGCCAGGGCGGCATTTTCTCCAGCCACTCCCGCTTGCCGTAAAGCACGCCGATGCCGGTGGGGGCAAACATCTTGTGGCCGGAGAACACATAAAAATCACAGTCCAGACTCTGCACATCCACCGGCAGATGGCCCACCGCCTGGGCGCCGTCGATCAGGACGACCGCGCCCACGGCTTTGGCCATGGCAATCAGCTGTTTGACCGGGTTGATCACCCCCAGCGCATTGGATACCTGGCCTACGGCCAGCAGCCGGGTGCGGGAAGAGATCAGCCCGGCGGCGGCGTTCAGATCCAGCTCGGCATCGGCGGTAAGCGGTATGACTCGAATAACCGCGCCGGTGGCCGCCGCCACCTGTTGCCAGGGCACTATATTGGCGTGATGTTCGAGGGTGGAGAGCAGTATCTCGTCACCCGCTTGTAAATGATGCATGCCAAAGCTGTAGGCCACCAGATTGATGGCTTCGGTGGTGCCGCGGGTCCAGATCACCTGCTCGGGAGCGGGAGCATTGATAAAGCGGGCCACCTTGCCACGGGCCGCTTCGAAGGCGCGGGTCGCCTGGCCGCTCAGGGCATGAGAGGCGCGGTGCACATTGGCGTTGGTGTCCCGGTAATAATGATTGAGGGCATCCAGCACCGGCTGCGGCTTTTGCGTGGTGGCGGCGTTATCCAGATACACCAGCGGATGGCCGTTGACGATTTGTGCCAGGGTCGGGAAGTCACGTCTGAGGGTAGGGATGTCCGGTGCCATGAGCCTGTCTGTTAAAGGAGCGCTGGTGGGGATCATGAGCCAAAGCCGGGACGATGACAAGATGCCTTTCGGCGCTCGCCTCTTCACCCCCAGGAGCGCAGCCGGTAGAATGTTCGGCCTTGTTCAGCTGTCGGAAATGCTCCTATGAAACTCAATCCAGCCCAAGATGACGCGGTACGCTATATTGCCGGACCCTGCCTGGTGCTGGCGGGCGCCGGCAGCGGCAAGACCCGGGTCATCACCAACAAAATCGCCTATCTGGTGCGCCAGTGTGACTACAAGGCGCGCAACATCGCCGCGGTGACCTTTACCAACAAGGCGGCGCGGGAGATGAAAGAGCGGGTAAGTCAGACCCTGGGCAAGGGCGAAGCCCGTGGCCTGATGGTGTCGACCTTTCACACTCTGGGGCTGGATATCATTCGCCGCGAGCATAAAACCCTGGGTCTGAAGGCCGGCTTTTCGCTGTTCGACGATCAGGATCAGCTGGCGCTGATCAAGGATCTGACCGAGCAGGAGCTGGACGGCGACAAGGAAAAGATCGCCCGTTTGATCAGCACCATCTCCAACTGGAAAAACGATCTGGTGCTGCCGGCCCGGGCGGCCCGGTTGGCGAACGATCCGGAGCTGGTGCTGTTTGCCCAGTGCTACGAGCGTTATCAGCGGCAGATGAAGGCCTATAACGCGCTGGATTTTGACGATTTGATCCTGATGCCGACGCTGCTGCTCAAGACCAACAGCGAAGTGCGCGCCTTCTGGCAGAACAAGATCCGTTATCTGCTGGTGGACGAATATCAGGATACCAACACCAGCCAGTACGAACTGGTCAAGCTGATTGCCGGCGAGCGGGCCCGCTTTACCGTGGTGGGGGATGACGATCAGTCGATTTATTCCTGGCGGGGGGCCCGGCCGCAGAACCTGGTGCTGCTGCAATCGGATTATCCTAGTCTGCGGGTGATCAAGCTGGAGCAGAATTATCGTTCCCGGGGCCAGATACTGCAGTGTGCCAATATTCTGATTGCCAATAACCCTCATGTGTTCGAGAAGCAGCTGTTTTCGGAAATGGCCTACGAGGCGCCGGTGCGGGTGCTGTTCGCCAAGAACGAGGAGCACGAGGCCGAGCGGGTGGTGGCCGAGATCATGGGTCACAAGTTCATGAACGGCAGCAAGTTTGGCGACTATGCCATTCTCTACCGGGGCAATCACCAGTCGCGCACGCTGGAAAAAACGCTGATGACCAACCGCATTCCCTACAAGATCAGCGGCGGCACCTCGTTTTTCTCTCGTGCCGAAATCAAGGACATCATGGCCTACCTACGGCTGCTGGTGAATCCGGATGACGATAATGCCTTTCTGCGGGTGGTGAATACTCCACGGCGGGAAATCGGGCCTACCAGCCTGGAAAAACTGGGTACCTACGCCAATAACCGGGGCAAGAGTCTGTTTGCCGCCAGCTTCGAGCTGGGGCTGGAGCAAACCCTGACCGGCCGCGGCCTGGTATCGATACGCGCCTTCAGCGACTGGCTGGTGCGCCGGGGTGACGAGGCGGCGCGCGGCAACGCGGTGGAAGCGGTACGCGACATGATCAAGGACATCAACTACGAAGAGTGGCTGTACGAGAGCTCGCCCAGCCCGCGCGCTGCCGAAATGCGCATGCAGAACGTTTCGACCCTGTTCAAGTGGGTCAGTCAGATGCTGGAAGGTTCGGAGCTGGACGACGCCATGACCCTGCCGCAGGTGGTGACCCGGCTGACCTTGCGCGACATGATGGAGCGGGGCGAAGACGAAGACGACGGCGAGCAGGTGCAGCTGATGACGCTGCATTCTTCCAAGGGGCTGGAATATCCCTATGTGTTCATGGTCGGTATGGAAGAAGGCTTGCTGCCGCATCAGAGCAGCATCGATGAAGACAATATCGAGGAAGAGCGGCGGCTGGCCTACGTGGGTATCACTCGCGCCCAGCAGGCGCTGACCTTTACCCTGTGCCGGGAGCGACGTCAGTTTGGCGAGCAGATACGGCCCGAGCCCAGTCGTTTTTTGCTGGAGTTGCCGCAGCAGGATCTGGACTGGGAACACAACCGCAAACCGCCGAGCGAAGGCGAGCGAATGGAAAAGGGTCAGGCCAGTATCGCCAACCTGCGGGCCATGTTCGACAAGAAATAAAGCGGTAAGCTGTCAGTTGTAACTCAACTAATCGCCGTTGGGGATGCGGTGGTGTGCTGGCTGAACAAAGCAGTAGCAGGGATTGCTGTAGCCGACCATCAAATGCCAGGGAAGGCATTTGCCGAGCGTCCCAGGGATGGGCTCGAAGCGTGTCGGCGAAGACGGCCCTGCTACTGCTTTTTATTGCGGGCAACAAAAAAGCCGCATTTCTGCGGCTTTTTATCAATGATGCCTTCAAGGCGTCGTTTTACTTAGATGGCGTCGATCATGTAATCAACGGCGTTGGCAATCTCTTCATCCGAGCAGGTACCACAGGCGCCACGGGCCGGCATGGCGTTAAAGCCATTCAGCGCGTGGTTCAGCAGGGTGTCGCGACCCTTGGCGATACGGGATTCCCAGGCGGCGGCATCACCCTTGATGGGTGCGCCGGCGGCGCCGGTGGAGTGACAGGCTGAACAGGCGGCGGTGAATACGGCATCACCACTGCGCGGTCCGGCGGGTTCACCGCTGTTACCGGCGGCGGCCGTATCGACAATGCCTTCCAGATCGGCGGCGGTGTAGACGCTGCCTACCGGCTTGGTGCGCTCGGCAACAGCTTCAGGCGACATATCATTGGCGGCGTAGGCCATACCACTCAAAGAGGCAGCGGCAACGCCGGCAAGCAACAGGTTTCTTAACAGGCTCACCTTTTTATTCTCCCAGTTGGCTTATTTATTTCCATTGAATTTCGTTAAACCCGCGGAGTATACCCCAAGTGCGGCGGTCATTAAACGGTCTGCTTAGCCCGCTATTGGCCTGAAAATCGACTTTTGCGTCGCCTTGGGATGTATGACAGCCGCGCAGCGACGGAATTCTTTATGTTATTATCAATATCTCTTGATATGAAAATGGCTGCGAGCATAACGGAGCATCCGATAACAATGAATGATAACCACATGCAGAATACCCCCTCCGGCACCGGCGATCAGGTAATGGATCAAATCGACCGTATCGTTACCCTCTGGCACCGGGTTCGCCCCGACCTGGACTTTGACAGTACCGAGGTTATCGGTCGCCTCGTGCGGCTCGAATATTTTATTACCCGCCGCGTGTTGCAGGACTTGGCGCATTACGGGCTGAATGTGGGTGAATTCGACGTACTGGCGGCATTACGTCGTCATCCGCCTTCTTTTCAGTTGTCTCCCAACCAGCTGCAGAGCATGGTGCTGATTTCGTCCGGAGCCCTGACCAACCGCATCAATCGCCTGGAAAGCCGGGGTCTGGTGAGTCGGGCCCAGGCGGATCACGACCGGCGCGGCGTCATCGTCACGCTGACCGAAGAAGGGTTCAGGGTAGTGGAAGAAGCGGTCGGGCATCACCTGGCTGCCGAGGCCGAACTGGCCGGCGCTCTGTCGAGTGATGAGCAGCAACAATTTGCCGCCTTGTTAAAGAAAATGCTGCTGACGGTGGAAGACTGAGGCCTGCTTCAACTTTCTGGTCATTTACCGGAATATTTGACGGCATAACGTCGCGAATTTCCGTTTTCCTGCTGATACTCAAGCAAGATGAAGCCGGAGGCTCGGGCCGGCTTCAGTCCATGAATTCAGACAGTCCGAGCGGCCTAACGGCCATCAAGGAGGTTATTGAATGAAGTTATACTACAGGCCTGGCGCTTGTTCACTCGCCCCTCATATTGTGTTGTCCTGGCTGGATATTCCCTATGAGCTGGAACTGGCGGACACCCGGGATCCGGCGTTTCTCAAGATTAACTACCTGGCCGCGGTGCCGGTGCTGTTTACCGAAGAAATGGGCGCCCTGTACCAGAACAGCGCCATTCTGCGTTATTTGTCGCGTTTGCCGCAAGGCGAACACCTGGGGCCGGGCACCGATCCGGTGCTGCTTTATCAGTGCGATTACTGGCTGAGTTTTTTCAACACCGACGTGTATCGCGCCTTTGTGCCCTACTTTTCGCCCGGTAAATACACGACCGACACCAGTGATGCCGCCCTGAACGCCATCAAGGCGGCAGTACCGGCCCAGGCGGCGCCCCTGTTGCAGCGGATGGACAATCATCTGGCCAGCCGCACCTGGTATATGGACGAGCACCGCAGCATTGTCGATGCCTGCGCCTTCGCCTTTACCTACTGGGCCGTTCGAGTGATGCCAGAGGGACTCAGTGCCTATCCGCATGTCGCACGCCATTTTCAGGACATGAAAGAGGACCCGGCGGTGCGTCAGGTACTCGATAAGGAAGGACTTCCGCTTTAAATTCCATCCTGTAACACAAGCGTCGACGTCGTTAATGACGCGAGACGATCAACAGGGTACCAATCACCGTAGCCAACGCCCCCAGCCAGGCCCCATTGGCCGGGCGGCGTTTCATGATCAGCCACAGCAACGGTAACACCAGCACCGGACTCACCGAGCTCAGCATGGCCACCATGCCCACCTCGCCGTGGCGCAGCGCCAGCAGGATCAGGGTCATGCCCACCCCCATCGCCAGAAAGGCGTTCATCGCCACCATACCGAAAATGGGCCAGTTGATGCGTTGCAACGGTTTGGCAACCGATAACCCACACCACAGCAGTGCCAGATGTGCCAGAAAGGCGATACTCATGCGCACCGCCGAAGCTGCCACCGGGTCCAGCGGCTCCTGAGTGCTCATCATCACCGGCTTTACCATCAAGGTGGCCACCGACTGACATAAGGCCGCCAGCAAGCCGAGGGCAATGCCCGGCCAGGGACTGCCGTTATCCTGCTCCCAGGCGTGGGTTTCATTGCTGCGCTTGCCCATGAAAATCGCGGTCATTACCCCACCTACCAGCAACAGGCAACCCACCAGCGTCAGACCGGTGATGGTTTCACCGAATATCAGGTAGGCCAGCACGGCAGAAAACAGCGCGTGGGTGGCAAACAGTACTCCCGCCCGGCGGGGGCCGAGTCGGTTCATGGCGGCAAAAAGGGCGGTGTCGCCGATAAAAATGCCGATCAGGCCGGACATCGCCATGATGCTCAGGCTGTGACTGTTCAGGCTGCTCCAGCCGCCGCTCAGCAAGGCTACCGACCACAACATCAGACTGACGCAGAACATGCGCCAGCGGGAAAAGGCGAAGGCGCCCAGATGACGGGCGGCATTGGCCGACAGCAAACTGGCCATGGCCCAGCAGGCCGCCGCCGCCAGGGCGAGGTAATCATAAGAAAAAGACATGAATGAGTACAAATCAGCGGGAAAGGCCCAGTCTAGCAACTTTTATCCGACCGCCAAGCGAGATTTGCCAGCCATCGGCTTAGCGGGTCTAATAGCGGTCACCGCCGTCAATCACAAGAGTCATTATGCGCATACTGCACACCTCCGACTGGCATCTTGGCCAGCATTTCATGGGTAAAACCCGCGTCGATGAGCATCAGGCCTTTTTACGCTGGCTGATCGAGCAGATAAAAGAACACGAGGTGGCGGCGGTGGTAGTGGCGGGAGATGTGTTCGATACCGGTACCCCGCCCAGTTATGCGCGCGAGCTGTACAACGGCTTTATTGTCGAACTGCAGCACACCGGCGCCCAGCTGGTGATTCTGGGCGGTAACCACGACTCGGTGGCCATGTTGAACGAGTCCCGCGCCCTGCTGGGCTGCCTGAATGTGCAGGTGATTCCGGGCCTGCTGGATCAGGCCGAACATCAGGTCATGACGTTGTTCGACCGGGATGGTCAGCCCGGGGCCGTACTGTGTGCGGTGCCTTTTATCCGGGCGCGTGAGGTAATGCTCAGCGAGGCCGGCCAGAGTGCCGAGCACAAACAGCAAGCCCTGCAGCAGGCCATTGCCGACCATTACCAGCATCTGTTCGGGCTGGCGCAACAGCAGGCCAGGTTGGCGGAGCAGCCCCTGCCGATCATGGCCACTGGCCATCTGACCACTGTGGGGGCCAGCAGCAGCGACTCGGTGCGGGAAATCTACATTGGCACCCTGGACGCCTTTCCTGCCAGCGCCTTTCCCGCTGCCGACTACATCGCCCTCGGGCATATTCATCGGCCGCAGAAAGTGGGCGGCAAGGAGCACATTCGCTACTGTGGCTCGCCCATCGCACTCAGTTTCGACGAAGTCGGCCAGCAGAAGGAAGTGTTGCTGGTCGAGATGAACGGCGAGGGCCTGAAGGCGGTGACCCCGTTGCCGGTGCCGGTATTCCAGCCTCTGGCCAGAGTCAGTGGCAACCTGGAACAACTGGCGGAGGCGATGCAGGCAGAGGCCGCCCAGGCGGAGATACCGGTCTGGCTGGAAGTCACCGTGGTCGAAGACGATTACCTGAGTGACCTGCAACCGCGGGTGGAGCAGCTGGCGGCTGGCTTGCCGCTGGAAATACTGCTGGTACGCCGGCAGCGTAGTCAGCGCAGTGATGGCCTGACCGCCGAACAGGGCGTAACCTTGAGCGAGCTGACGCCGGTGGAGGTGTTCGAGCGGCGGCTGGCGCCTGAATCTCTAGAGGACGAGCGGCAGCAGGCGTTGAACGGGCTGTATCGTGAACTGTTGGTACAAATGGAGGATCCCGCATGAAGATCCTCAGCCTGCGCCTGAAAAACCTGAACTCCCTGAAGGGGGAGTGGAAAATCGATTTCACCCGATCGCCGTTTCGGGACAACGGCCTCTTCGCCATTACCGGCCCTACCGGCGCCGGCAAGACCACGTTACTCGATGCCATCTGTCTGGCGCTCTATCATCAAACTCCGCGCATGAAGAATATCTCCGCCAGTGGCAACGAGCTGATGACCCGCCATACCGCCGACTGTCTGGCGGAGGTGGAATTCGAGATCAAGGGCGACGGTTATCGTGCCTTCTGGAGCCAGCGCCGCTCCCGGGACAAGCTTGACGGCAAGCTGCAGGCGCCCAAGGTCGAGCTGGCCCGGCTCGACGGCACCATTATCACCACCAAAATCAACGACAAGCTGAATCTGACCGAACAACTGAGCGGGCTGGATTTTGGCCGTTTTACCAAATCCATGCTGCTGGCCCAGGGCGGCTTTGCCGCCTTTTTGCATGCGGATGCCAACGAGCGGGCCGAGCTGCTTGAAGAACTGACCGGCACCGATATCTACGCCCAGATCTCGAAGCGTGTGTTCGAGCAGACCCGCGAGCAGCAAAACGCCTTGGGTCAGCTGGAAGCCCGGGCTCAGGGGATGGAGCTGCTCAGTGATGAACAGCGCTTGCAGGCACAGGCCGAGATCGATACCGCCGAGGCCGAGCGGCTGGTGCGAGACACCGAACTGCAACAGGCACAAACGGCCTTGCAGCAGTGGCGGACCCGGCAAGAAGCAGCACAACGGCTGACCGAAGCCGGGCAGGCGCAGCAGCAAGCGCAACAACAATGGCAACAGGCAAAACCACAACTGAGCCGGCTGGCGGCGGCGAACCCGGCCGGACGATTGCAGCCTCTGTGGCAACAACTGCAGCACACTCAGACCCGGCAGCAGCAACAACGCCGCCAACTGGCAGAGCAGCAGGGGGAACAACAGCGGCTGACCGAACGGCGCAATACCCTGTGCTGGCAGGGCTCGCAGCTCAGCAAGCAACAAGTTCGATTGCTGGAACAACAGCAGCAACAGTTGGCCAACGAGCTGGAGCAACTGGCGCAGTCCATGGCCACCAACCCGGTCGGTGAGCGGCTGGGGGAATATCTGGCGGGCTGGCGTGAGCAGGTTCACGGGCTGGAAAAACAACAGCACTGGCTGCAGGATCTGACTCGGGAGCAGCAACAAGGGTTGCAGCAGCAGCACGAGCTGGAGCAGCAACAAGAGCAGTTGCAACGGCAATGCGCTGCCGTCGCAGCTGAGGTTGAACAGGCCCATACCGAAGAGCAACAGCAGCAGCAGGCATTAGCCCGGCTGCTGGACGGGCAGACCCACCAGGAATTACGGCATCAGCGACAGACACTGCGCCGCCAGCAGCCGCTATGGACCAATGTGCTGCACGCCTGGGAGCAGCAGGCTCAGCAGCAGCAACAGCAACGGGCGCTGCGTCGGCGGCAGGATGAATGCTCGTCACAACTGAGCGAGCTGGAACGGCAGCGGAATCAGTCGCGGCAGGATTACAAAGGGTTGCAGGAGCAGATCCGCGACAAGGAAACCCTGCTGGCGCAGGAGCAACGCATTCGAGCGCTGGAGCAGCATCGCGAGCGGCTGCAGCCGAATGAAGCCTGCCCCCTGTGCGGCAGCGAATCGCACCCGGCCATTCAGGCGTATCAGGCGCTGGACGACAGCACCGCGCTGAGCCTGGACGAGAAGAAACAGCAGCGAGAACAGCTGGAACAACGCGGGCAGGAACTCAACCGCCAGTTGGCCAGGTTGCAGGCGCAGCAAGAGCAGGATACTCGGCAAGGCCAACAGCTGGATGCAGCCGCCTCGGCCCTGGCCGGGCAGTTACAGGGCTGGCTGCTGACGCTCGGCATGGCCGAACTCGACACCGACATACAGCAGCAGAATATTACCCAACGCCAGCAGACACTGGAGCAGCTGGAGCAACGGCTGGAACAGGTAGAACAGCAGCAGGAGCGGCTCAATCAGGCTCGGCAACGGCGGCAGGCGGCAGAGAGTCGGCAGGGCGCATTACAGCATCAACTACATCTGGTGGTGCAGCAGCTCCAGTCGTTAAGTAAGCAAGCCGGGCAACAGCAGTTACGCATTCAGCAACAACAACAGCTGCTGGAGCAGCAGCAGGTGACGCTGGTGGCGTCGTTGGCGGAGCTGAACTGGCCGGCGCCCAGCGATTGGCAGGACTGGCTCAACAGTCGAGAGCAGGACTGGCAGCAGTGGCGGCAACAACAGCAGCGCCAGCAGCAACGGCTGGCCGAGCAACAACGGCTGCAACACCAGCAGCAGCAGGCCGAGAGCGAGGCGGCCGGGTGGCAATCGCGCTGGCAGCAGCTGGCGCTGGCCGACGGGATGACGATAGCGGAGCAACCCAATCCGGGCGAGGCGCTGGTGCGGGTGCAAGAGGAGCTACATCCGCTGGAGCGGCAACTGCACGAGCTGGATGCCGGCATTCGTCTTCAACACCGTCAGCTGAACGAACTGGAGCAGGAACTGGCCGAGCTGAGCCAGCATTGGCAGCAGGCGCTGGCTCAGAGTCCGTTTGCCGACGATGCCGCTTTTGTGACGGCGGTGTTGAGTGATGAGGAACGAGAGCGGCTGGAGCAGCAGCAGCGGCAGTTGCAACAGGCGTTGGATAAAGCCAATACCCTGCTGGAGCAGGCTCGGCAGCGTCAGGCCGAGCTGGGCGAGGGTGATCCGGCAGAGGAAGAGGCGCCGCTGAATGATCGGGTGGCACAGCTGCAAGCCGAACTCAGCCGTATACAGCAGCACATCGGTGGTTTGAGGGTGAGTCTGCACACCGACGCCGAGCGGCGCCAACGCCAGCAGGCGCTGTTTGCCGATATTACCGCCCAGCGGCAACAGCTGCAGCTGTGGGAACAGCTGAACCAGCTTATCGGCTCGGCGGACGGTGCCAAATATCGCCGTTTCGCCCAGGGGCTGACCCTGGAGCATCTGATACAACTGGCCAATCAGCGACTGGTTCGGTTGCATGGTCGCTACCGGCTGGCGCGCAAGGTGGGTGGTGAACTCGAGCTGCTGGTGATCGACACCTGGCAGGCGGACGTGGAGCGCGACACTCAGACGCTGTCCGGCGGCGAAAGTTTTCTGGTCAGCCTGGCGCTGGCGCTGGCGTTGTCGGATCTGGTCAGCAGCAAGACCCGCATCGACTCGCTGTTTCTGGACGAGGGCTTCGGCACTCTGGACGCCGAGACGCTGGAAGTGGCGCTGGATGCACTGGATGCGCTCAATGCCAGCGGCAAGATGATCGGGGTGATCAGCCACATCGAAGCGTTGAAAGAGCGGGTTCCGGTGCAGATCAAGCTGAGCAAGAGCCAGGGTTTGGGGCTGAGCCGGCTGGCGCCGGAATTTGCCGTTAACCGCGAGGGATGAGCTGAACAAATAAAAAAAGCCGGAGCATGCTCCGGCTTTTTTATCGATGGTGCTGTCACTATCAATCGGCGGTGATCAGTGCCGGAATCCCTGGCAGCATGCCAACGGCAGCCATGATGCCCAGCAGAATGATGAAGGTGATACCGGGGATTACCCAGCGGTCGGTGCGGCGCAGAGTCTTGCCGCGTTCCTTGTCACCAATCAGGCCCAGGTTGTCGAGCAGCATGGTCATGGACCAGCCGAATACCGGGTTAACGAAGGCGGAGGCGAACACCACGATACCGGCAGACTGGCTGCTGGTGGTATTGCGGGTCATCTGCATGCCGGCTTCCAGCAGGGGCATGAATACCCCGACGATCAGCGCAACGCGCAGTACCGGTGCCCATACCGCCAGATCCATCGGGTAACCCCAGAGGGCGGCGATGATGCACATGACACCGGTCAGTACGGCACCTGCGGGAATCGGGCGCTTGGCAATGGCGGCGGGGATCATGTAGGTACCCCACGAAGACGCCAGGTTACCACCACCGAGCACGCTGCCTACGGCCTGGCGAACGGCGGCGATGCCCATGGTGTCATCCACGTTCATCAGTACCTTGGTGGCTTTCTTCGGGTAGTTCAGTTCCTGGAACACGCGGTGACCCATGAAGTCGGGTGACCACATGGCAACGGCCAGTACTGCGAAGGGGGCTACGCTGATGAAGTGGTGAAACTCGGGCCAGCCCATCTGCCAGCCTGTCGTTTCACCCCACCAGTAAGAAGGGCTCAGGTGCGGCATGCCGGGCTCGGTAACAAACTCGAACGGCGCACCCAGGG
Source organism: Gammaproteobacteria bacterium (assembly GCA_018222825.1). Taxonomy (GTDB): domain Bacteria; phylum Pseudomonadota; class Gammaproteobacteria; order Enterobacterales; family Aeromonadaceae; genus Oceanimonas. The sequence continues at coordinate 2,826 of JAAEZO010000048.1, read as the reverse complement.
CGATGGCAATCACAAAGGCGATACCGGAACCAAGCGGAATGGACAACCAGCGCATTTCCAGTCGAGCCAGCAGCGCATACATGATGATGGTGCTGAGGATGACCGCAAAGGCAATATAGCCCATGTCCAGACCATTGGCCCAGGCGGTGAGCGCCTTGATCTGACTGAGCAGACCGACGGCGCCGAGATAAATAAGCAGACCGCCTCGCACCCCATCGCTGGTTAGCGCCATCAGCTTACTGCCGCCTTTACTGATACTGAGCATCAGACCGAACAGCCCGACCAGGAGCCCAAGCGCCAGCGGGTGGCCGCCGGAAACTACGATCAGCGGAATAAGCGGAATCATGGGGCCGTGAGTACCAGCCAGGTTGGCTGTCGGGTTGATAAATCCGGAAAACAGGATGACGAACAGGATGGCGGCAATCAGCATTTCGAAGCGGACGTTTTCCACCACGAAGGCGTCGGACAGCCCCAGCGGGCCGGCGAAGGCGGCAACCACGGCCGCGACCATCACGATTTTACCTATGGTGGCGGCGATGGCCGGCACCAGGTCTTCCAGTTCGAAGCTGTAGTCTCTGAATGGTAGATTCACACGCCAGCGCCTGGGCGCCATGATCGATAATTCGTGCTCCAGATAGGCGGCACGGCTGTCAAACTCGCGGCGAGGCTTGCGCTGCTCGCGATAACTCGGATTGTGGGGTTGTGACACGGGAGTCTCCTTGATGGTAACCATCTCAATGGTGTCATTGCGAGGTTCATCATATGACTTGTTATCACTTTGTTATATTCGACATAAGTCTTAATATCGCGTGCCGAATGCGGGCGGTTGGAGCATCACTCCGTGTGACCGGTCGCGGGCTGTTATTATGCCTGGCAGATTAAAGAAGGCGGACAAGGCAGACGACATTCTCTATGTTATTGTTTTGCTGACGCATTCTTACGGCACTGTGAGAATGAATACTGTCAAGGGAGACATGGCGTGATACAGCTGCATCATCTGAATAATTCCCGTTCCCAGCGCATCCTGTGGATGCTGGAAGAGCTGGGTCTGGACTACGAGATCAAGCACTATCAGCGCGACGCCGACACTCAACTGGCGCCCGACAGCCTGCGGCGGGTGCATCCGCTCGGCAAGGCGCCGGTGCTGACCGATGGCGTCATCACGCTGGCCGAGTCCGGCGCCATCATCGACTATCTGGCGCAAACCTATGGCCGGCAGACTCTGTTGCCGGCAATGAATACCCCTGCCTGGTGGGATTATGTGTACTGGCTGCACTATGCAGAAGGATCCTTGATGCCGCCGCTGCTGATGCGCCATGTGTTCGACAAGGTACAGCAGGCGCCCATGCCGTTTTTTGTCCGGCCCATCGTCAACAAGATAGTGGCGGGGGTGGACAAGGCCTTTCTGCATAAGCAAATCAACACCCATCTGAACTTTGTAGCGGACCATCTGGCCTGTCATGACTGGTTTGCCGGCGATCGCTTCGGCGCGGCCGATATTCAGATGAGCTTTCCGCTGGAAGCGGCGATGTATAGAAGCGAGCTGGCCGATCGTTATCCCCGACTCAAGGCCTATGTGGCCCAGTTGCAGGCGCGCCCCGCTTATCTGAAGGCGCTCGCGGCGGGGGGATCCTATCTTTACGGGCCCAAGGTCCCCGTTTGATAGTGACCCGGATAGCCTTTAGCATGACCACCTGATTATTAAGCGATAAGGAAGCATGATGGATGAGGTAAAAGATCTGAAGGGGCTGATCATGCCCTGGCTGAAAGCTTATATTCCAGAATATGCGGCCATGGCCTATACCGCGGCGGTGCTGTTGTTGATTGGCCTCATCTCGGCGGCAATTCATTTCATTCTGCACCGTGTCGTGCTGACCTGGGTGGGCAGCCGGGCCAGAAGTGCCCGGCAGGTCTGGCGGCAGGCATTTTTTGAGCGCAAGCTGTTCAATCGGCTGGCGCTGACCCTGCAGGGGATCATTATCTATATCCAGGCGGGGCTCTGGCTGAACAGTGATTCGGTTCTGTTATCGGTCCTGCAGACGATGACCCTGCTTTGGATTCTGCTTTATGGCCTGTTGTCGCTGTTTTCACTGCTTGATGCGCTACAGGACATCTTTCATCAGCGTCCGGCCATGCGGCATTTCCCGTTACGAGGTATTTTTCAGAGTGTGAAGTTGCTCGCGAGCATTTTTATCGGGCTGTTGATCATTTCGATTCTGATTGGCAAGTCACCGCTGATCCTGCTCAGCGGTTTGGGAGCCATGACCGCGGTGGTGATGCTGGTGTTCAAGGATCCCATTCTGGGGCTGGTGGCAGGCATTCAGTTGTCGGCCAATGACATGCTGTCGGTGGGAGACTGGCTGGAGATGTCCAAATACGGCGCCGACGGCGCGGTGATCGACATTGGCCTGACCACGGTCAAGGTGCAAAACTGGGACAATACCATCACCACCATTCCTACCTATGCGTTGATTTCCGACTCTTTCAAGAACTGGCGTGGCATGAGCCAGTCTGGCGGACGCCGGATCAAGCGCAGTCTGCTGCTCGACGGCAGCAGCGTACGCTTTCTGGATGAAGAAGATGTGGCTCGTCTGCAGCGGGCCAAGCTACTGGAGCCGTACCTTAAACAGAAGGTGCAGGAAGTGAGTCGCTATAACAGCGAACAGCAGCTGGATTTGTCGTCACCGGTCAACGGCCGGCGGCTCACCAACCTCGGTACCTTTCGCGCCTATCTCGATGTGTTTCTGAAACATCACCCCGACATCCATCAACAGATGACGTTGATGGTGCGCCAGCTCGAACCAACGGCTAACGGCATACCGATGG
>JAAEZO010000272.1 GCA_018222825.1 Gammaproteobacteria bacterium | reverse complement strand
CCGAACAGATGCAGGTACTGCACTCTACCCGCAACTTCAAGCAACGGTTGCTGGAGCTGATCGCCACCGCACATACCCGCATCTATCTGGCGGCGCTCTACCTGCAGGATGACGCTGCCGGCCGTGAAATTCTGACCGCCCTCTATGAGGCCAAACAGGCTCGCCCCAGCCTGGATATCCGACTGTTCGTCGACTTTCACCGGGCCCAGCGTGGCCTGATCGGCCATCAGGGCCAGGGCGGCAACCACCGTATGTATCAGGAGTTTGCCGCCCGTTACCCGGAGCCCATCGCCATTTACGGGGTACCGGTCAAGAGTCGGGAAGTGCTGGGCGTATTGCACCTCAAAGGCTTCGTGTTCGACGACACCCTGCTGTATTCCGGTGCCAGCCTCAACGATATCTACCTGCATCAAGAGGATCGCTACCGCTTCGACCGCTATCATCAGTTCACCGACGCCAGGCTGGCGGACACCATGGTCGACTACATGGACCGCCTCTTTGCCGATAACCCGGCGGTACCCTCGCTGACGGCAGAACCCATCCCCAGCTCCCGTCAGCTGCGCCAGGTTATTCGCCAGTTCAAACAGCAGGTGAAACGTACCCGCTACGAATTCGAGTCCATGCCACGCCGGGCGGGCCAGGTGGCAATCACGCCCCTGGCCGGTCTGGGCAAACTCGGCAACCGGCTCAACCGGGCGATTCGGAACCTGCTGCGCAGCCCGCGGGAAAAGCTGTTTATCTGCACCCCCTACTTCAATCTGCCCAAACCCCTGGCCAAGGATATTCGCTGTCTGCTGAAGAAAGGGATCCAAGTCACCCTGGTGATCGGCGACAAGACCGCCAACGATTTTTATATTCCACCGGATCAGCCGTTTCGCACCATCGGCGGCCTGCCTTATCTGTACGAAACCAATTTGCGCCGTTTTGCCCGCGCCCATCAGACCTATATCTATCAGGGCAAGCTCAACATCATGCTCTGGCATCACGACCGCAACTCCTATCATCTCAAGGGGTTGTTCGTGGATGATGATCTGGCGATGATTACCGGCAATAACCTCAACCCCCGCGCCTGGGGGCTGGATCTGGAAAACGGTCTGCTGCTGCAGGATCCGGAGCGGCTGTTACAGGCCGAGTTCGAGGCAGAAAAGGCCAACATCCTCGAACATTGCCACCGTTTGGCGCACTTCTCCGAAATCGAAGAGCTCGGTGATTATCCCGCCCCGGTACAAAAGCTACTCAAACGAGTACAGCGTACCCGCGCCAACGTCCTGCTCAAGCGCCTGCTCTGATTAGCCGCAATGAATAAAGAGTGAGGGAACAGCGGGTAATGCACACCGCCTGTCCCTCGCTCAGGCTTCCCGCTGCCGGCTTCCATTGCTATTCTCTGTATATATTTACAGGGTGGGGCCGTTATGAATCTGGACAAGATGTCCCTCAGTCTGCTCAAGGGCGTGGGCGACAAGATGTTGGAAAAACTGCACCGGCTGGGTCTGGAAACGGTGCAGGATCTGCTGTTTCACCTGCCGTTGCGCTACGAAGACCGCACTCGGGTCTGCCCCATCGCCGGGCTGATGCCCGGCATGCATGTTGCCGTGGTCGGCGAAATCGTCGACAACAACATCAGCTATGGCCGCAAACGCATGCTGATCTGCCGCATGCGGGATGACAGCGGCACCCTGACGCTGCGCTTCTTCAACTTCGCCGCCGCCCAGAAAAACAGCCTCACCGCCGGCACCCGGCTGCGCGCCTTCGGCGAAATCCGGCCCGGCCATCACGGCCTGGAAATTATCCACCCGGAATACAGCCTGCTGCAGGACGACCAGCCGGTGGCCGCCGAGACCAGCCTGACTCCGGTGTACGGCACCACCGAGGGGCTGCGCCAGATAAGCCTGCGCCAGCTCACCGATCAGGCGCTGGCACTGCTGGAACAGCAACCGCTGCAGGAATGGCTGCCCGAAGGCCTCTATGACCGCCAACTCGGCCTCAACGACGCCGTACGCCTGCTGCACCGCCCGCCCGCCACCGTGGCCCTGTTCGAACTGGATCAAGGCACACATCCGGCCCAGCAACGACTGGTGATGGAAGAGCTGCTGGCCCACAACCTGTCGGTGCTCAAGGTGCGCGAGCAGAGCCAGTCCCACCGGGCCCGGGGCTTGTCTTATCCCCGCCGGCTGATTGACGACTTTCTGGCCCGGCTGCCCTTCTCGCCCACCGGTGCCCAGCAGCGCGTGGTGGCCGAAATCGGCGCCGACTTGCAGAAAGACGTGCCCATGATGCGGCTGGTACAGGGCGACGTCGGCTCCGGCAAAACCCTGGTGGCCGCGCTGGCGGCACTGCAGGTGATCGGCAATCAGGGTCAGGTGGCCTTGATGGCCCCCACCGAACTGCTGGCCGAGCAGCATGCCAACAACTTCGCCGCCTGGCTGGCAC
>JAAEZO010000271.1 GCA_018222825.1 Gammaproteobacteria bacterium | reverse complement strand
GCTCCTGGTGGATTACCGCCTTCCCCGGTATCTATCTGGTGATACTGGTGCTGGTAATCAACCTGCTCGGCGACTGGTTGCGCGATGTGTTCAACCCCAAGATTTACAAGGGGTAACGACCGTCGTAAGCGATCAGCTTTAAGCGGACATGCGTTATAAGTCATGCCGGCCATTGAGCCGGCCTTGTTTGCATCGTACCAAAGGGTATGATCACCGCTTTCATCACACTACTCCGGAGCCCTGCCTTGCTCGCCTCCCTGCATTCATTTTTTGCTCCTGCTTTATCCCGCCGGCTGGCCGGAGGCCTGATCATGGCATCCATGGCACTGGTGGTCGCCGGTTTACTGGGGCTGCCGGTGGCGCCGAGCTGGGCCGGGGCCGGCTACTGGTGTGCGGCGGCGCTGTTGTGGCCGGGGCTGGCCCGCAGAAACCGGATTCAGGCTCTGTTGCTGCTGCTGGTGGGCGCCGGCTGTCTGGCGCTGAGTCAGCGGCTGGGGGCGGTCGTGGATATCGAGCGGTTGCTTGGCAGCAACAGCGGCCTGCTGTCGATGCTGGTGGCGGTGAGCTTTCTCGGGCTGGTGAGTCGACCCGGCAGTGAAGACGAAGCCGGCTTTCCCCGAGGGCGGCGGGCGGTTGCCTCGACCCTGGGCGCGGTGCATCTGTTTGGCTCCGTGATTAACCTGTCGTCGGTGTTTATTATCGGCGATCGTCTGTCACGGAAGGGGAGTGTCAGCCGGGAGCAGGCTATCGTACTGATTCGCGGTTTTACCGCCGCCGCCTTCTGGTCCCCCTTTTTTGCCGCCATGGCGGTGGCATTGAGCTTGGCGCCCCAGGCGAAGCTGGCTGCGCTCTGGCTAGTCAGCATGCCGCTGGCATTGTCGGGGCTGGGGCTGACCTGGTGGCAGTTGAGTCGTCAACAGCCCGGAGATGAAGCGGCGGCGGTGAGCGAGTTCACCGGCTATCCGCTCCACGCAGGCGGCTTGGTATTGCCGAGCCTGCTGGCGGTTGCCGTGCTGTTGTTGCATCAGTGGTGGCCGGCGTTGTCGATTCTGGCGGTGATTACCCTGTTGGCGCCTTTGTTCAGCCTGGTGGTATTGGCGGCAGGGCGGCGCTCGCCGCTGGCCGGATTGAAGCAGTTGGTGAATGGTCGCCTGCCGCAAATGGGCAACGAGCTGGCGCTGTTTCTCGCCGCCGGGGTGCTGGCTTACGGATTGGAAAGCCTGCTGTCGAGCTGGGGCGGGAGCCTGCCGCTAAGCGGTTTTGGTGCCACCGAGGCCAGCCTGACCTATCTGACGACCGTGTTGTTGTCTTTGCTCGGTATTCATCCCATCATCTGTATTGCGTTGGCGGGCTCGGTGCTGGCTCCGCTTGCGCCGAATCATACCCTGCTGGCGCTGGTGTTTTTGTCGTCCTGGGCGGTGGGAACATCTACCGGGCCCTTGTCCGGTATCAACCTGGCCTTTCAGGGCCGCTACGGCATCGACTCCTTTCGCATCATGCGCTGGAACCTGAGCTATCTTGGCATTATGTCGGCGCTGGTGGTGTTGGCTATCTGGCTGCTGGCCGCTTTACTCGGGCTGGACTAGCGCCGGTACTGGTGTAAAATTCAACGCCGAAATGGCTAACACCAGGCTGGTGACCTCTGCAGGAGAAAAGCGTGAAATTAATCTGGCTCAAGGTATTGCTGACGGTACTGATCTTTGCCGGCTTGTTCGGCTGGGTTTATTACAAGGTTGCCAGCGGCAGTATATAACGTGTTTGGGGGAGGCGATGTCGCCCCTCGAGCGGGAATGTGTGCCTGACCGGCTGTAACAGCCAGGTGCGCGATAGCGGGTAGAAACGCTTGTTAATGAGTGCACGATTTGTTTAAAAAACACTCGATTTTCTCATCCTGGCCATTTGCGCCCGGCAAGGTTCTACTGCATAATACGCGCCTAAAAATCTGATGTGCGGTGTGTCGGTTCTCTTCACATGCTCCGTCTACTTCTTCAATCAACCATAAAAGTTGCATCATGTCCGAATTATCAAAATACAGAAATATTGGTATCTTCGCTCACGTTGACGCGGGTAAAACCACGACCACCGAGCGTATCCTCAAGCTGACCGGTAAAATTCACAAAGCGGGCGAGACCCACGATGGCGAATCTACTACCGACTTCATGGAGCAGGAAGCCGAGCGCGGTATTACCATTCAGTCTGCAGCTGTAAGTTGTTTCTGGAAAGACCACCGCTTCAACGTTATCGACACCCCTGGACACGTTGACTTCACCGTTGAAGTTTACCGTTCACTGAAGGTGCTGGATGGCGGTATCGGTGTATTCTGTGGTTCCGGCGGTGTTGAGCCCCAGTCAGAAACCAACTGGCGCTATGCGAACGACTCTGAAGTTGCGCGTATCATCTTCGTAAACAAGCTGGACCGTATCGGTGCCGACTTCC
>JAAEZO010000047.1 GCA_018222825.1 Gammaproteobacteria bacterium | reverse complement strand
TGTGCGCTTCTTTATTGTCGAAGTCCATGCCGGCGGCCTTGCAGGCCTTGGCCAGTACCGTTTGGCCTAACGCCAGGCCCGCCAGGGTGGCGGTGTCAAAGGTGGCGAAGGGATGGAAAGGATTGCGCTTGATGCCTGCCCGTTCGGCCGCCGCCATCACGAAGCCGTGATCGAAAGAGGCGTTGTGGGCGACCACAATGGCCCGCTGGCACTTGTTGGCCTTGAGTCCCTTGCGAATACCCTTGAATATCTGCTCCAGCGCTTCCTGTTCGGTCACGGCCCCGCGCAGGGCGCTGTAGGGGTCTATGCCGGTAAAGGCCAGGGCGGCGGGTTCCAGGTTGGCGCCTTCGAAGGGGGCGACATGAAAATGAAAGGTCTGATCCGGTACCAGCCAGCCGTTCTTGTCCATCTTCAGTGTAATAGCGGCAATTTCCAGCAAGGCGTCGGTTTTGGCGTTGAAACCGCCGGTTTCCACGTCGATCACCACCGGATAATAGCCCCGAAAGCGTTCGTTGAGCTGAGTTAGCGCTGCTGTTGCCGTCATTATCGTCCTAATTTACCTGAAAAAACCGGGCCGTCATTATGCCAGAATCGGCCGTCGTCGTCGCCTGTCTCGGCCGGTGGGTAGCCGGGGTTGACCGAAGTGGTGCAATATTGTGCAAACGGTTCCGGCTCCGGTAAAAAAAGATTGCACCCGGGGAGCGGCTTGCCTACTATACGCCCCGCTCGCCAAGGTCGTTAACGAACAGGCAGCAACAAAACGGTGAGGTGTCCGAGTGGCTGAAGGAGCACGCCTGGAAAGCGTGTATACGGCAACGTATCGAGGGTTCGAATCCCTCCCTCACCGCCACATTAAAAACCCCGAGCAGCAATGCTCGGGGTTTTTTCGTTTTGCGTCCCCGATTCATGTCACATTCGGCCGTTACCGCTGCTCGTGTCGACCTTTAAATGTTTCCATATAGAGCCTGTTCACCTAGAGTGGGACTCGGCCTCAACGAGACTATCGGGCAATATAACGGGGCAAGCCCTTACTCGACAAACCCGGCCTGACACGAAAGGAATCGACACATTGAAGCGACATCTTGGCTTTATCTGGAACCGCTGGTCACTGCTTACCCTGGTCTTCGGGCTGTCGGTAACCGGGTTGCTGGCCTGGCAACTGCATCAGAGTAATGAGCAGCGAGTCGAGAAGGCGGTAGCCGACGCGGCGGCTCGAGCCAGCACGGCGGTGATCCAGCGGCTTGAACTCTATCAGTATGGACTGCGCGGTGCTCTCGGCGCCGTGCTGAGCGCCGGAGATGATCGACTCACCCGTGAGTTGTTTCATCGTTACAGCCTGACGCGAAATGTTGACGAAGAGTTTCCCGGTGCCCGGGGCTTTGGTTTTATTCGTCGGGTGCCGCAGGCCGGCATCGCATCGTTTGTCGAGCAGGCGCGCGCCGATGGTTGGCCGGACTTTCGGGTCAGAGAGCTGAATCTTCACGACCAGGAACGTTATGTCATTCAGTATATCGAACCGGTGGATCGCAATATCGAGGCGGTCGGCCTCGATATTGGTTCGGAAAAAAACCGGCGCGCCGCGGCAGAGGCGGCGATGCGCACCGGGGAGGTTCGGCTCAGCGGGCCCATCACCCTGGTGCAGGCCAGCGGCAAGCCGCTGCAATCCTTTTTGATCCTGGTGCCCGTCTATCGTAATGGTATTACGCCGGCGACTCCGGCCGAGCGCGAACAGCAGGCGTTTGGATGGACTTATGCCCCGCTGTTGATGGAAGAAGTATTGTCTACCCTGCGCCTGGATGCCGAGGTGGCACAGCTCAAGCTGTTTGATGTGACCGAGCCCGGCACAGAAGAGATGTTCTACAGCAACGCGGCAGAGACCGACATGGTTCCGAGCGGCTATACCGAGACCATTCCGTTTGATGTCTACGGCCGGCGCTGGGAATCCCGATTCAGCGTTTCTCCGGCCTTTGTCACCGCCCTGCATCAGGGCTCACCGTTGCAATTTTTGCTGCTGGGATCGCTGATCAGCTTATTGGCCGCGTCGCTCATCGGCAGCAGCCACCTCAGCCGTCAGCGTCGTCGGCAGGTGCTGGAGGAGCAGGCCAGACTGGCGGCGATTGTCGAGAGCTCGGCCGACGGCATTATCGGCAAGACACTCGATGGCGTGATCACCAGCTGGAATCGGGGCGCCGAACAGCTATTCGGTTACCCGGCTCAGGAGGCTATCGGTCAGCAAATGGCCGGTCTGGTGGTGCCGGAGGATCGGCAACAGGAAGAAGCCGACCTGCTTGCCCGGGTAAGCAAGGGCGAGCATATTCCCCATTTTGATACGGTTCGGCAGCGCCAGGATGGCCACCTCTTCCATGTGTCGGTGACGGTTTCACCCATCCGCGACAGCAGTGGCCAGGTCATAGCCGCGTCAAAGACGGTGCGCGATATTACCAGTCAGAAAGAGGCCGAGGCACGGGTGCTCGAACTCAACAGCAATCTGGAAGCCCTGGTTGCTCAGCGCACGGGCGAACTGACCACGGCCCGCGATCAACTGCTGATGGCGGCGGATGTGGCCGAACTGGGAGTATGGACCTGGAATCTGGCGGATAACTCGCTGGACTGGAATGACAAGATGTTCGAACTCTATGGCTACCCGCTTGATTTACGTAATCAGGGGGTCCGCTACGAACACTGGTATTCCCGACTGTACCCGGACGATGCCAAGCTCGCGGTGTCTGGCCTGGAAGCGGCCGTACAGGGTACTGCCGCCTACGACCTGATTTTTCGACTGCGGCTGCCCGATGGTGCTATCCGCTATATGCAGGCGGCTGCCCAGATCGAACGCGATGCCGAGGGCCAGGTGATTCGGATCACGGGTACCAACCTCGATATCACCCAGCATCGCGAGCTGGAAACCCGCTTGCGTCAGGCCAAGGCCCAGGCCGAGGAGGCCAGTGCGGCCAAGTCGACGTTTCTTGCCAACATGAGTCATGAAATCCGCACCCCGATGAACGCGGTGCTGGGCATGTTGCAACTGGTGCAGCAGACGGCGTTGAATCAGCGACAACTCGATTACGTCGGCAAGGCAGACATAGCGGCACGTTCCCTGCTGGGGCTGCTCAACGACATTCTCGACTACTCCAAAATCGAGGCCGGCAAGCTGCAGCTGGATCTGCAGCCATTCGAGCTGGAAGACCTGATGCAGGAGCTGGCGGTGGTGCTGTCCGGCACCCTGGGCTCCAAACCGGTCGAGCTGATGTTCGATCTCGCCCCCTCGTTGCCCAGTCACCTTATCGGTGACCGTTTGCGACTGCAGCAAATTCTGATCAACCTGGCCGGCAATGCCATTAAATTCACCGAAGCGGGTGACGTTGTGGTTCATGTTACCGAGCTGAGTCGCGATGACACTTCGGTGCGGTTGTGCATGGCGGTTTCGGATACCGGCATCGGCATCGCCGAAGACAAGATTGAGCACATACTCGAAGCCTTCAGTCAGGCGGAAGCCTCGACCGCCCGCCGCTTCGGCGGTACCGGCCTTGGGCTTGTGATCAGCAAGCGTTTGCTCGAGTTGATGGACAGCAAGATACAGCTGAGCAGCACGCCGGGTGTGGGCAGCCGTTTCTGGTTCGAGATAACCCTGTCCCTGGCCGATACGCCGTCCTTACCGGCGCCGGTCGGGGTGCCCGAGCTATCGTTGCGGGTTCTGGTGGTTGACGATCATCCGGTATCGGCCGAGATACTGGCCCGGGCCGCCAGCCTTCAGGGCTGGCAGGCGAGCATTGCCAGCAGCGGGTTGGCGGCGGTGAATGAAGTGGAACGCGCCCGCCATTATGATCTGGTGCTGATGGACTGGGCGATGCCCGGCATGAACGGCCTGGAAGCCGCTGCCCGCATTCGGGAACTTGATCTTGCCAGGCCACCGACCATCATCATGATTACCGCCTATGGCCGGGAGCAACTGGCCGAGGCGCAGCAGGATCTCAATCCACCCTTTGTCGACTTTCTAACCAAACCCGTGACCACGCGACAGCTGGTGGCCACAGTTCGGCGGGCGCTGTCGGGCGCGTCGCTGGATCCGGCGCACAGGCCGACACCCGCTCGCTCGTTGCAACGGCTTGCCGGGCTGCGTCTGTTGGTGGTGGAGGACAATGCGTTCAACCGCCAGGTAGCAGCAGAGTTGTTGGCCGCAGAAGGAGCGCTGGTTGAACTGGCCGAAGGCGGGCTGGAAGGGGTCAGCAAGGTGGTCGAGGCGCCCACGGCGTTCGATATGGTGCTGATGGACATGCAGATGCCGGACATCGACGGCCTGGAAGCGACCCGACGCATTCGGGCCGATGCCCGTTGCCAGTCACTGCCGATTCTGGCGATGACGGCCAACGTCACCCTGGCCGATCAGCAGGCCTGTCTGGCCGCGGGCATGAATGCGCACATCGGCAAGCCGGTGGATATAGATCATCTGGTGGCCGTATTGCTGTCGTATCGTCCGAATGCAGATCAGCCGGTGACCGACCCCGTAACGACCAAGCCGGTAGCGATCCAATCGGCAGAGGCCCCAACGAACGAGCCGAGCCCGGTCGGGCTGGTGGAAGACATGGACACCATTCTGCGGCGCTTTGGCGGCAATGCGAGTCTTTATCGCCAGTTGCTGCTGGGGTTTGAGAATAATGCCAATGAACTGTTTGATGAGCTGGACGCGCGTCTCGGTGAACGGAATATCGAGGCGACGGCGGCGGTGCTGCACACCCTCAAGGGGATTGCCGGCACCATGGGGGCGGCGGGCTTTGCGGCCCGTATGGCCAGGCTGGAAATACAACTCAAGGGAATGGATGCGAACGACGCGGCCATCTTGCTGAACGACGAAAGCCGGTCGGCATTGAAAGCGCTGCTGATCCAGAGCCGGGCCGAGCTGTTGCTGGCGGTGCCGGAGCTTGACGCCGACGGCGATCTCCAGGCCAAGCCGGCGGCTACCTCACCTGAGGCCACCAGAGGGCGCCTGGAACAGCTGTTGGCCCTGCTGGATGCCGGTAATCTCGACGCCATCGACTGCTTTGAGCAGATGCCGCCGGCAATGCTCGACGCCTTGAATCCGCGCCGGGAATCACTGGCCGCCGAGGTGCAGAATCTTAACTTTACGGTCGCGAGCAGCATGGTTCGCGAGTTACTGGAGACCCTATGAACCTAGAACAATTGCTGGAGGCGTTCCCGCATCCGGTGGGCCCGCCGCGCATTCTTATCGTGGACGATCAGCCGGTGAACATTCGCGTGTTGCACCAGGTGTTTCGGGGCCAGTTCGAGGTGCTGATGGCCACCGATGGTGAGCAGGCGATCACCCTCTGCCGGGAGCAGCGGCCGGATATCATACTGCTGGACGTGATCATGCCGGGACTGAGCGGCCACGAGGTGTGCCGACGGTTGAAAGCGGACGCGGCCACGCGGGATATTCCGGTGATTTTCGTGACCTCGCAGAATCAGGATGGTGACGAAGCCCTGGGCTTTGAAATTGGCGCGGTCGATTTTATTACCAAACCGATCAATCCGGTTATCGTGCTGGCGCGGGTGCGCACTCATCTGGCGCTGAAGCTGCAAAGTGATCTGCTGCGTTCTATCGCGATGATCGACGGCCTGACCAAGGTGGCCAACCGGCGAAAATTTGATGAGGAGCTGGCCATCAACTGGCGTTCTTGCCAGCGCGAGCGTCGCCCGTTGTCGCTGGTGCTGCTGGATCTGGACTCGTTCAAGCAATATAACGACAACTACGGCCACCAGCAGGGGGATGAGTGTCTGGTCGCGGTAGCGGAGGCATTAACTCGTTCCGTTCGGCGACCGCACGATCTGCTGGCCCGTTATGGCGGCGAGGAGTTTGTCTGCATTCTTCCCGATACCGACAGTCAGGGGGCGATTCAACTTGCACAGGCAATGCGCGCCGCGGTCAAGGCTCTCGAAATAGCACATCTGCACTCGGCCGCCGGTTCGCTCGTTTCCATCAGCCTGGGTATTGCCACTCGAATTCCGGGCCCGGATTCCAGCCCGGAGAAGCTGCTGGCGGAAGCCGACAAGCAGTTGTATCGGGCCAAGCAGGCCGGTCGGGATCGGGTCTGTGCCATCGAGTTGGCATAGCGGTGAGCCGAGCGTCGCGATCCGTTATTTATGAAATACATCAATCACCTGGCCGTATCACAGCGGGCGCTTTCGGCTATGCTACTAAATACCCAGACTCCCTGTGACCAAGGACGCCCATGATTGACACTTCCGACAAGCTGCCATTGGAAATGTTGTATTACCGGGCCGAACACCAGCCCGAAGACGTTTATCTGCGCCAGCCCAAAGACGGCCACTGGCATAAGTACAGCTGGTCGCAAGTGTTGGAGCAGGCCCGCCGAGTCGTCGCGGGTCTGCAAGCTCTTGGGCTGGAACCCGGCGACAAGGTGGCCCTGCTGTCCAAAAACTGTGCCGAGTGGTTTATCTGTGACTTTGCCCTGCAGATGGGGGGTTTTGTCAGCGTGCCCATTTACCCTACCGCCGGAGCGGAGACGGTGCGTTATGTGCTGGAGCACAGCGAGAGCCGGGCCATTATTACCGGCAAGCTGGACGATCCGCAGGTACAGGCGCCGGGCATTCCCGACGGTATTATTCGTATTGCCATGCCGTATCCGTCCACCCTGCACACTCAGCACAGCTGGGACAGCCTGCTGGCCTTTAAGCCGGTAGCGCGACCGCCGGCCCCCGCATCGGATCGACTGATGACCCTGGTGTATACCTCGGGCAGCACCGGTAATCCCAAGGGAGTGATGATTGAATTTGGCGCCTATGCGGCGGCCTGCCGGGGCATAGTGGAAACCGTGGGGCTGAACCGCCAGGATCGCGCTTTTTCCTATCTGCCGCTGTCGCACATTACCGAGCGGGTCTATGTGCTGGGGGCCAGCCTTTATGGCGGGGTGCAGGTGGGTTTTGCCCAGAGTCTGGACACCTTCATCGATGATGTAAAAGCCATCTCGCCGACCGTGTTTATCTCGGTGCCCCGGCTGTGGACCAACTTTCGTAGTCGTATCCTGGAAAAACTGCCTCAGCAGAAACTGGATCTGCTGTTGAAGATTCCGTTTATCTCGAATCTGGTTAAAAAGAAGATTCGTACAGGGCTTGGATTGAATGATGCCCGTATTCTGGGCTGTGGTTCGGCCCCAGTGTCACCGTCGCTGTTGCGCTGGTACGAAAAGCTCGACATGCCCATTACCGAAGCCTGGGGCATGACCGAAAACCTCGCCTATTCCACCCTCAACTATCCCTATCGTTCCGACAAGGTCGGTACCGTGGGCAAGCCCGGCGTTCATGTCGACATCCGCATTTCCGACCATGGTGAAATACTCTGCCGCTGCCCGGGGATGATGCGTGGTTATTACAAGCAGGAGTCGGCTACGCGCGAGACATTGCAGGATGCCTGGTTGCATACCGGCGATCAGGGGCAGCTCGACGACGAAGGCTATCTCACCATCACCGGACGGATAAAAGACGCCTTTAAAACCGCCAAGGGCAAGTATGTACTGCCAGTGCCTATTGAGTCGATGCTGACCGACAACGCCTTGATCGAGCAGGCCTGCGTGATTGGTAGTGGTCAGGCACAGCCGATGGCCCTGGTGCAGTTGGCCGAAGGCACCGACCAGCAGCATAAAGAGCCGATCAACGAGCAATTGAGCACGACGCTGGGCCATATCAACCGACAGCTGGAATCTCATCAGCGGCTGGGCGGACTTCTGGTGATGCAGGCACCCTGGACCATAGAAAACGACATCATGACCCCCACGCTCAAGATAAAGCGCCACCGGCTGGAGCAGCAATATGCCGATCTGGAGCAGCGCTGGCCGAAGGGGCGCATCGTGCTGTGGGAGCAGGAACTATCCGGTAAAGAGTGATTATTGCAAAAATGGAATAATTGCTCTTTTTGTTTTGCGTAATAACGGCTAATTCGCCTGCAAAAGCTATGTTACCGTCACTGCCAGAATACAGATTAATATCTTTTGTTAGCGGAATCGGGCAGAGGGAAGCTGCCCATTTTTTTGTCTGCGATTTTTACATCTGCTTATTCCTCTTCGTTTTTTCCCGGCCGTTGCCTGATCCAGGTGGACGCCAACCGCTCCCGCATGTGCCTGTCGATAAACTCGATAAAGGTATTGAGCCGTACCGGCGTCAGTTCTCTATTGTGATACACCATATGAAAAGGGCGCTTGCCGCCAAGCCAGTCGGGCAGCACCGGGTACAAGAGTCCGGCAGCCACATGGTGCGCCACATAATGCTTGGGCACGTTGACGATACCCAACCCCTGAATCGCCACCTTGACCGCCGATTGCATCTGATTGACCGAGAGCCGGGCCACCGGCTTGAGGTGAAAGCGGCGGCCGCTTTCATGAGTCAGTTGCCAGTTGCGGTGTGGCCAGCACTGAATGATATGGTGTTGATCCAGCGCCTCGGGCTCCAGCGGTGCGCCTTCGTGCGCCAGATACTGGGGGGAGGCGAACAGGCCGTAGTGTACCTCACCGAGCCTTCTGGCCCGCAGGCTGGAGTCCGGTAGCTCACCACTGAAGAACACCACATCCAGATCCGTATCCAGCAGACTGGTGTAGTCGTTACTTTGCAGCAGATCGATGCGTATTTCCGGATATTCAAGGCAAAAGTCGGTAATGCCGTCGATCAGAAAGGTATTGGAAATGGCGATGGGGGCGGCGACCTTGATCAGGCCGCTCATGCGCTGGCGCTGACCCTGAATGTCGCCGGTTGCCTGTTCCATCTCGGTCAGCAGCGGGTTGAGTCGGTCATAGTAGCGCCGACCTTCTTCGGTCAGTTGCAGTTTGCGGGTGGTCCGGTTCAGTAGTTTGCAGCCCAGCGTTTGCTCCAGAGCCGAAATACGTCGGCTGAGGGTGGCGGTGGGCATGGCCAGCTCGCTGGCCGCATGTGAAAAACCGCCTTGCTGTACCACCTTGATAAACAGATAAAACGAATCCAGATTCATCATCGGCCTTGTCTATGTTGCTCTTTGGATCGAGGTTTGTGTTGATGGATGGCCGTCAGATGACGGGCTGCAGATAACGCCGCAACAGGACGAGAAAATCGGGTGCGTCCCGATCAAGGTTGGACTCGTGTATCAGCAAGTCGTAGCCATAAAGTTCGCGTAAATGGGTCATACGGTGACCGAGCATGGCGGCCAGCCCTCGATAATGTCGCCCGCTGGCCGAGCGGTATTCGCTGTCTTCCACCAGCCAGTCTTGCAGATGATGGCGGCTGATGGCGCCGTGGCGCAATGCCATGGCCAGCAGCGGCCGTTGCTCGGTCAGCAGATGAACCACCAGCCGAGGGCTTACCAAGGGCAGTAATTCGTCGTAATCGCGGATCTTGATGCCGATGTAGGGAAGATCGACCAAATCCATTCCGCTCTGTAGCCTGGGCTGATCTACCCGGATGATATTGCTCCAGTGCAGGCTCCAACCGCCGATTTTATGATGAAAGTGCAGGTTGTCGGCACTGAGAGAAAGACTGTACACCGGCTCACGCAGTTTGAGAATGCCGAGCACCGTCATCACCAGAGCGGCCATAAACAGAAAAATCACCACCAGCCGACCGCGTTCTTCCAGCCAGTAGCCGGCCAGCAACAATATCAGCATCAGGACCATGCCCGCCAGCGTCAACGCCAACCCGTTGCGGCGTGACATGGGCTCTATGTGTTGTGTTTTCCGCACCCTGCCTCCCATTTAGTGTGCGATTCCTTTAAGGTGATAATACACACAGACCGACAGCAAGAGGTAACAATGACAGCCGCCATCGAGGTGATGCGTCATCACCGCTCTATTCGTAAATTTACCGAGCAAGCCCTGAGTGACGAGCAGCGCGAGGCGATCATGGCCTCGGCGCAGGCGGCATCCAGTTCCAGTTTTTTACAGGCATCGACGGTGATTCGAGTAACGGATCCCGAGCTGAGAACTAAGGTGATGGCATTGTGTGGTAACCAGGCCTACATCGGCAGCGCCGCCGAGTTCTGGGTATTTTGTGCCGACTTTCATCGTCATCTGCAGTGGGTACCCGAGGCAAAAACCGGCTTTGCCGAGCAGCTGCTGATTGGAGCCATCGACACCGCGTTGATGGGGCAGAATGCCCTGACGGCGGCGGAGTCACTGGGCTTGGGTGGCGTGTTTATTGGCGCGGTGCGCAACCAGCCGTTCGAGCTTTGCGATTTGCTGGCATTGCCCAAAGGCGTAATCCCCCTGTTTGGACTCTGCCTCGGTTATCCGGATCAGGATCCCGAGCTCAAGCCCCGTTTGCCGACCAGCCTGATGTTTTGTGAAAACCGTTATCCGGCGCGCGTCGACGAAGAGCAAATGCAGCGCTACGACGAGCAGGTACAGGAGTATTACCGCACCCGTACCGGCGGTAACAAGGACATGAGCTGGACCGGGCAGATCGGGGAAACCCTGGCCAAAGAGGCGCGTCCTTTCATGCTGGAGTTTCTGCACCGTCAGGGCTTTTGTTTGCGGTGATAGGGATGAAGCGTGAGGGGGAAGGCGATACCTCACCCTCACGTCAGTGGCGGGTTATGTTTTGTCCGACAGCTTGATCACCAGCAAATCGCAGCCGTTGATATCGAGAAAGCCGGTCGAATGAGCAAACAGGTGACCCAGAAAGGGGCGTTCAAGCTGGCGGCCGCAAATCAGTAAATCCGCCTGTTTTTCCTCTACGGCCTGCTGCACCGCCTGGCGCACGTCGCCGTGTGGCAAAGACACGCTGCTGGCATTGCGTTGTTCCTCCTTGAGCATCTGCATGATTTCATGGCCACTTTCCAGGCGCAGCTTGTTCTTGAGCTGGCGTAAATCCAGGCTCAGGCTTCCCATATAAACGCCGCTCAGATCGGGCTCGACATGAATGATATGCAGCGCGGCCTGATGGCACTCGGCCAGCTCGACCGCCCGTTTCAGCAGTGGTTTTTCCCTGTGGTTCAGCTCCAGAGCAACCAGAATATTACGATAAGGCATAGTTCCCTCCTCGGAGCCGATGACGTCAATGCCATCGTCTTGCAACCAGAATCTGGCTTTGTAAGTCACTATTAGTCTTGCCATCATCAAATGCAAGAACAGCTTCTTCAGTCAGTAGCAATAGTGCTTTAGCCGAGCGGTGCCAGCGGGTTGGGCTGTGCTATAGGGCGGGTAGCAGACCGAGGCCAATGAACGCGTCAGTTCACCCGGGTCCTGACTGACAAGCCGGCGTGGGCTGTGTTAATATTTGACCATCAGGAGGTCGGTTTATGATCCTTATTCTTACATTGGCAGCCCCCTTGTTTGGCGGGCTGTTTTACGTTGCTGCATTGCAAAGTGCCTTGCCGCCACGCCGCTGGGCCTTGCTGGGTTGCCTATTCGGGCCGGCGGTTTTCCCTCTGTTTATGGCCAAACGCCGCTGGTCACTGATCTGTGCCAGAGGCATGGGCTATGGCTTGCTGCGGGCCTGAGTTGGGCCTTCACCCAAGATCGAGAATGGTTATGTTTGACGTTATCAGGATTTGTCTGGAGCATTTATGAGTGTATTGGAAACATTTTTCTGGGACGTCCTGGATCATGCCGCCATGCCATTGGTTTTCTTGCTGGGCTTTGTCGGAATATCGGCAGGGGCTTGTCTGGTACTGATGTGGCTGGATAAGCGGCGGCGCTGAGTCCTTCCTGACGGCTTTCGTTCGTCAGTAATGATTTTTTCAAACCGGCCTTGTGGTCGGTTTTTTTATCTTTGTTTTCATCATATTGTCATTCGGCCGCACTAGACTCACATCCGTTTTCAGCCCGAATAAAGCGCCTTAATCTCGCCTGGATCGTAAAAAACGAACGATTTCCGGTGTAACTGTGTTCTTTATGTTATAGCTAAGGATAAGAACAAAAACAGTGTTCCCGCCACTTCCTTAAAGGGTGAGCTGGATCCTTGAGCACAACAAAATGCAGGGGTATGATGCCCGCCGTTGAAAAGGCGGGTTCGCCTGAAAGTGAGGTGGAGATGAATATCTTTATCATGCGCCACGGGCAGGCGGCAGCGGAAGCATCAAGCGATGCATTACGGCCGTTAACCGTACAGGGAAGGGATGAAACCTGTTTAATGGCGCAGTGGTTGGCAGCACAGGTACCAAAATTCGATCGTGTGTTGGTCAGCCCTTATCTGCGTGCCACGCAAACCTGGCAGCAGCTCTCGAACTACATTGTTGGCACCCAGGTAGAAATCTGTGATGAACTTGTACCCAACGCCGATGCGGATATAGCAGCCAGCCTGCTGCTGGCGTACGGCGACCTTCATCCAGACGGAAATCTGTTAGTGGTCAGCCACATGCCGATAGTCGGTTTTCTGGTCGAGAGTCTCAGCCCTGCCACCATGGCCCCGATTTTCGTGACGGCGGGTATTGCCAAGGTGTCTTTCGGTAAAAAGCAGGGGGCGGTGTTCGACTGGCTGGAAGGACCGCATAATGTGCGCCCACATTATCAACAACATTGTCAGGCGCTGGGGTCTTTGGGATAAGACCTTGAATTGAGCAATAACAAGAAAACAAAGCAGAGGTGCGACATGCGTATATTTAACAAGTATCAGCCTTTGTTGATTGCCAAGTATGTAAAAACCTTTTTCAGTGGACGGTTGTACATTCATGGCCGCGGGGCTTTCAACTACGCCAGGGGAATACTGGTGATGCCGGAGCATGCCGATGAGCGGCACCGCATCACGGTGCAGGAAATCAACCAGCTGATCGGCAAGATGCAAACGCCGACCGAGGCCATGTAAACACATAGCCACAAGCTGTAAGCACAATAACGCCACTTTAATGACCGAAGGCGCTCGGTGATTAAAGTGGCGTTTCAGATTCTGCCTTCGATAAGATTCCATTGTCATTCCCGCGAAGGCGGGAATCCAGGACTTGTGGCGCAGAACGGTCAGACTGTGAGTCGCCTGCAAAGCACTGGACCCCCGCCTTCGCGAGGGTGACGATAAAGACAAACTCGCCTCAGAATACACATCAGTTACTAATACCGGGATGGGCAAATAACCCAAGCTCAAGCTGTTGATGACTGAAGCCGTCGGCTTTAAATCTCGATTCTCAATAGAACCAGCAGGGCGGCATTGCCACCCCAGCTGCGGGTCGCCTGATGAAAAGCCAGCACCTGCGGGTGTTGCACCAGCCACATGGGGAGTCGCTGCTTCAGAATATGCTTGCCATGACCGTGCATGATGGACACACAGTTAACATGCTGGCGCCGGGCCGCGATCAGCAGCGCCGATAATTCTTCTTTTGCCTGTTCCTGGGTCAACCCATGCAAGTCCAGAAACAGCTCCGGCACATAGTCGCCCCGGCGCAGTTTTTTCAGCTCATAGGCCGAGGTGTCGGGCTCGCGATAGCGGGTCGGTCCTTCCTGATCCAGATAAGGCTCGTACACATCCGAAAAAGGATGTGCCTCGGCCCTGTCTTTACGTACCATTTGCCGCTGTGCTTTCACCTTGACCGGCGCCCGGTGCGGACTTATGGTATCCTGCTTCAATTTGCGGACACCCTGCACCGCTGCCTTAAAGAGCGCTTTTTCGTCGTCTTCGGGGTAAGAGGTGGGGGACATGTCTGTATCCGATTATTAAAAAACAGCCATTTTATCGAGGCGGAGGGGTTTTGGACACGCTTTTTAATGATGAAGCACTCATCGAGCTGCACACTGTAGGTGATTGGTTACGTTTTGCCGTCAGCCGTTTTCAGCAGGCCGGCCTGTTTTATGGCCACGGTACCGACAACGCCTGGGACGAAGCGGTGCAGCTGATACTGCCATTGCTCCATCTGCCCCAGGACTGCCCACCGCAGGTACGGGATGCCCGTTTGCTGACCAGCGAACGGCAAGTACTGCTGGACGCCCTTAAAATGCGGGTCGAGCAGCGCATTCCCACGCCTTACATTACCCACACCGCCTGGTTTGCCGGTTACGAGTTTTATGTGGACGAGCGCGTGCTGATCCCGCGCTCACCCATCGCCGAGCTGATTGACGGGCGTTTTGCTCCCTGGCTGAGCCTGGAGCCACGTCGCATCATGGACCTGTGCACCGGCTCCGGCTGCATCGCCATCGCCCTGGCCCACGCCTTTCCGGAGGCCGAAGTGGACGCGCTGGATATTTGCCGCGATGCGCTGGATGTGGCGGAAATCAACATTCAGAACCACGGTCTGGAGCAGCAGGTGATTCCGATTGAATCGGATTTGTTCTCGGCGCTGCCGCCGGGCGACCAATACGATTTGATCGTGGCCAACCCGCCCTACGTAGACGCCGAAGACATGAGCGATCTGCCCGACGAGTTTCAGCATGAGCCCGAGCTGGCGCTGGCCTCCGGTTGCGATGGCCTCGACTTTACCCGTCGTTTGCTGGCCCAGGCCTGCGACTTCCTCACCGAAGACGGCCTGCTGGTAGTGGAAGTGGGTAACAGCCAGATCCACATGGAAGAAGCCTTTCCCCAGCTACCGCTGCTGTGGGTTGAATTCGAGAACGGCGGCCACGGTGTTTTCGTGATCAGTCGGCGCGACCTTGAACCCTTTCGGGACCAGTTTTAAATATCAATAAAGGAAATCACAGATGGCAGGGAACAGTATCGGCACCCTTTTTCGCGTTTCAACTTTCGGTGAGAGCCACGGCCTGGCGCTGGGCGCCGTGGTTGATGGTGTACCGCCGGGCATTGAGCTGAACGAAGAAGACCTGCAGCAGGATCTGGACCGGCGCAAGCCGGGTACCTCCCGCTTTACCACCCAACGGCGGGAAGCGGACGAGGTCAGGATTCTGAGTGGCGTGTTCGAAGGCAAGACCACCGGCACCTCTATCGGCCTGCTGATCGAAAATACCGATCAGCGTTCCAAGGACTACTCCGACATCAAGGATCTGTTTCGTCCGGGTCATGCGGATTACACCTATCACCAGAAGTACGGCATTCGCGACTATCGTGGCGGCGGTCGTTCTTCGGCGCGTGAAACCGCCATGCGGGTGGCCGCCGGTGCCATCGCCAAGAAGGTGCTGGCCAAATACGGTGTGTCCATTTTTGCGCACCTGACCCAGCTCGGCCCCATCAAGGCCGAGGCGTTCGACCGGAGCCTGATTGAAACCAACCCTTTCTTCTTTGCCGATGCCGGCAAGCTGGAAGAGCTGGATCAATACATGCGCGACCTGAAAAAAGAAGGCAACTCCATTGGTGCCAAGATTCAGGTGGTGGCCCAGGGCGTGCCGGTAGGGCTGGGCGAGCCGGTGTTCGATCGTCTGGATGCCGACCTTGCCCATGCGCTGATGAGCATCAACGCGGTCAAGGGCGTGGAAATTGGTGACGGTTTTGCGGTAGTCGAGCAAAAAGGCTCCGAGCATCGTGACGAACTGACCCCCGACGGCTTTACCAGCAATCATGCGGGCGGCATTCTGGGCGGAATTTCCAGCGGGCAGGACATCGTAGCCAGTATTGCGCTCAAGCCGACTTCCAGCATCATGGTACCGGGCAACACCATCGACACCACCGGCGATGCGGCCGAGCTGGTGACCCGTGGTCGTCATGACCCCTGCGTCGGAATTCGGGCCGTGCCCATTGCCGAGGCGATGATGGCCATAGTGCTGCTTGACCATCTGCTACTCAATCGAGGCCAAAACGCCGAAGTGAGTACCGGAACACCAAAACTGGTCTGATATCCCCCTTGTGTGCCCCCGGTAGCCGGGTAAAATAGCGGCCCTTAGGGTGTGTCCCGTCACTGTGCATTAATTGCGCTGGCGTTGTGACACCGCGGAGCAAGGCGCGCACCGTGCAGTTTGGTGGCCCCAAATAAACGGTAAGCAACGCTGCACCGCGGTGTTACAGCGTCAGCCTTTCAGGTCGCTCCCCAACAGAATGCACTCTGCGTTAGCAGGCTGACCCATAGCACCACTATGCGTTGCGCCTGCTGCCTTGATTGCTTTCTGTTGGGGGGCGACGAAATCATGCACAGTAACGGGATACACCCTGGTGAGGGCCGCTTTTATTATGTCATTTTGCTACCGGGATCTGATTTCCCTGTTTAACCAAAGCTTCGCAGCCACGTACAATACCCGCCTTGAGTTGGGCGATGACGAACCCATCTACCTGCCGGCAGACGCCGAGGTAGACCATCATCGCATTGTTTTTGCGCATGGTTTTTTTGCCAGCGCCCTGCACGAAGTGGCGCATTGGTTGCTGGCGGGCGAGGCCAGGCGTACCCAGGTGGATTACGGCTACTGGTACTGCCCGGACGGTCGTGATGGCGAACAGCAGCGGCAGTTTGAAGCGGTAGAAATCAAGCCCCAGGCCATCGAATGGGCGTTGTCGCTGTGTTGCGGTTTTCACTTCAACGTGAGTTGCGACAACCTCAACGGCAGCGTGGAGCCGGACCGGCACGCCTTCAAGGCGCTGGTGCGCGAGCAGGCGCTCTGTTATCTGGAGCACGGCTTTCCGCCCCGGGCCCAAACGCTGATGGCGACCTTGCGGCGTCATTACCAGCGGCCGGCACTGACGGCGGCCGATTTTAGCTGAGAGAAGAGGGCAGTGATGTTCAAGATTGGTTTGATTATCAACCCGCTGGCCGGACTGGGTGGCAGCGTGGCGCTCAAAGGCAGTGACGGCATGGCCGAACAGGCCCGCGCACTGGGGGCCGAACCCCGGGCGCTGGCGCGCACCCAACTGGCGCTGGCCGAGCTTGCCGAACTTAACGACCGGTTGATGATATTTACCGTGGGCGGCGACATGGGTGAAACCGTCTGCCGCCAGCTGAACCTGCCCTTCGAACTCTGTTATCAGCCTGCCAGCCCCACCACCGCCGACGATACTCGTCAGGCGGTATCCCGGCTGGTGGAGCAGGGCATCGATCTGCTGCTGTTTGCCGGCGGCGACGGCACCGCCCGCGATGTTTGCGCCGCGGCGCCCGACAGCCTCTGTGTGCTGGGTATACCTGCCGGCGTAAAAATTCACTCCGGCGTGTATGGAGTGACCCCCGCCGGTACCGGCCGTTTGCTGGCCAAACTGGTGCGCGGCGAGCCGGTCAGTTTGATGGCGGCGGACGTGATGGACATCGACGAAGCCGCCTTTCGGGAAGGCCGGGTACGGGCTCGCCGTTACGGCGAAATGCTGATACCGGGTGAACTCAGCTACGTACAGGCGGTCAAGGTGTCTGGCGTAGAGTCCGACGAGCTGGTGCTGACCGACATTGCCGACGACATTATCGAGCGCATGCAAGAGCACGATGATTGTTATTACATCATGGGCTCGGGCAGCACGGTGGCGGCGGTCATGGAACGGTTGGGGCTCGAGAATACCTTGCTGGGCGTGGATCTGGTTTACCAACAACGCCTGGTTGCCTCGGATTTGGATGCCAGAGGTCTGTATCAACACATCAGGGATAAAAAATGCAAGCTGGTGATCACCCTGATCGGGGGCCAGGGCCATATTTTTGGCCGTGGCAATCAGCAGCTGAGCCCCGAGGTGATCAAGGCCGTGGGGCGCGACAATATCTGGCTACTGGCGACCAAGACCAAGCTTAATTCGCTGCAAGGCCGCCCGTTGCGAGTAGACACCAATGAGCCCGAACTGGACCGTGAACTTGGCGGCCTGATGCGGGTGATCACTGGCTATCATGATGAAGTTCTGGTTCGGGTGGCAAACCCGGAAGACGAGGCGCAATAAATGAACATTTTTGAATTTGAACGGCTGCTGCTGGCAGAAATCGACAGCAATATCGCCACCGCCACCGACGACCAGCTGTTTGCCGGTGGTTACCTGCGCGGGCACATCACCCTGTCGGTTGCCCAGAGCGAAATTGCCGGTCGCAACCACGTGCGTGACGTAAAGGCCCGGGTCAGCAACAGCCTCAACCAGGCCATCCTGAGTGGCGAGCTGAACGATGCGGATCAGAAGCTGGTGTTGTCACACTGGGCCGAACTGGTCAGCAAAATAGAACGAATGACCGCCACCGCATAACAGGCGCAGCAGCCCAAATATCCAAAACTAAAGGCCGGAGCAATCCGGCCTTTTTGTTTTTGCGCGAGCGCCGTGGTTTGATTGATGTTTGGTGGTGTTACGTAGGCGCCCATTTATGCGGCGCAGGCCTGCAGGCGGGTAGGGCATTACGAATACGATGCCGTGGTTTGATTGCCCTGCTACGCAGGACCTGCCAACTGAAGTGGCAGCTACATCAAGACCAGCCCCGAGCTAACACCGGGCCCAAATCACTATAACCAGGTAGCATCCCACAGGGGGTAGTCGGCGATTCTGCCGACCAGCTTTGCTCTTAACGGATTGGCCACGATATAACGTGCTATATGCTGAATATCTTCGTCGTCTCGAATTGCATGTTCATGAAATCCTCTCTGCCAGAGCCGGCCTTCTCGCGCAAGGTACTTGTTTACGGCACGAGCCGAGCGACCTTTTAATATTCTGAGTGCATCGCTTAATGAAGATGCAGAATCACTCAACTGCATTAACCAATGAATATGATCAGGCATCAGCACCCAGGCAATTGAATCAACCCTGTTCTCATCCTGAAGACGCTTCAATTCTTGTACCACCAAGCGCCCGGTTTTCCAGTCCGCGAAGAAAGGTTGTCGGTGATGGGTACACACGGTGATGTGGTAAAGCTGTTTGGGCAAAGACGCTCTGCCAGCCAATGCATCGCGGTAGGACATGGCACTATTCCAATATCAAAAACAGACACAGTCTAGTTTAAGCAAGACTACCGTAAGCACCCATTTATACGGCGATAACCTGTAGGCGGGTAGGGATTACAGGCATGGCGTCGGGTTTACTCAGCCTGCTGCGCAGGCTCTGTCGACTGAAGTGGCAGCTACAGCTTGCTCGGTGACTGCTTTCATAGGCGCCCATTTATGCGGCGCAAACCCGCAGGCGGGTAGAGAATTACAGGCATGGCGATGGGTTTAATTAGCCTGCTGCGCAGGCTCTGCCGACTGAAGTGGCAGCTACAGTTTGCTTGGTTATTGTTTTCGTAGGCGCCCATTTATGCGGCGCGATCCTGCTGGCGGGTAGAGAATTACAGGCATGCTGTTGGATTTGATTAGCCTGCTGAAGTGGCATTTACAGAAAAAGAAGGCTCACAAAAAAAGGAGCCTCTCGGCTCCTTTTGTCTTGCAACGTAACGCTGGTTACTTAGCCGGCAATCACACCGCGTTTGCGCAGTTCGGCGATAACCTGGTCGGCGGCTTCGTCGGCGCTGAGGCGGGTGGTATCCAGGTGGATTTCTGCTGCTTCCGGCTGCTCGTAGGCGGAGTCGATGCCGGTGAAGTTCTTCAGCTCACCGCGACGGGCTTTCTTGTACAGGCCCTTCACGTCACGCTCTTCGGCCACGT
>JAAEZO010000270.1 GCA_018222825.1 Gammaproteobacteria bacterium | reverse complement strand
TGCGGTTCCATGGTACGCGCCATGGCCACGGTGCCTACCTTGTTGGACAGGCCGTTGTCGGCTTCGTTTTGTACCGGAGCGCGAGTTTCTTTTTCTTCAAAGCCAGGACCGAAGCCGCCGCCCTGAACCATGAAACCGTCGATAACACGGTGAAACAGGGTGTTGTCGTAGTGGCCGTCACGGCAGTATTGCAGGAAGTTGGCAACGGTTTCCGGCGCCTTGTCGGCGAACAGGTTCAGGGTGATGTCGCCGTGGGTGGTGTGCAGAGTAACCATAGTAATTATCCAGATAGTAGGTTCAGAGCTCGATTTTAACGCAAGCGGCCGCTTTAGCGAACCCCTGTGGTCGCAAGGCTTGCACCGAATGGCCATTAAAGGTTCAATACGTACCGACCAAATACCTCACCAAGACGTGGACTCATGCTGAAAATCTACAATTCCCTGACCCGACAAAAAGAAGAATTCATCCCTCTGGTACCCGGCAAGGTCGGCATGTACGTCTGTGGTGTCACCATTTACGACCTGTGTCATATCGGTCATGGCCGCACCTTCGTCGCCTTTGACGTGGTCACCCGCTATCTGCGTTATCTGGGCTTTGACCTGACCTTCGTGCGCAACATTACCGACATCGACGACAAGATCATCAAGCGGGCGGCCGAAAACGGCGAAAGCTGCGATGCCCTGACCGAGCGACTGACCGCCGACATGTACCGGGACTTCGACGCCCTGCACATTGCCCGCCCCGATATCGAGCCCAAGGCCACCCAGCACATTCCCGAAATTGTCGCCATGGTGCAGCAGCTGATTGAAGATGGTCATGCCTACGTGGCCGACAGCGGCGACGTGCTGTTTGCCGTGAACAGCTTCGCCGAATACGGCAAACTGTCGGGCCAGAACCTGGAGCAGCTGCAGGCCGGCGCCCGGGTCGAAGTGGAGCAAAGCAAACGCAACCCGCTCGACTTCGTGCTGTGGAAACCGTCCAAGCCCGGCGAACCGAGCTGGGAATCCCCCTGGGGCCCAGGTCGTCCCGGTTGGCACATCGAGTGTTCGGCCATGAACGGCAAGCACCTGGGCAAGCATTTCGACATTCACGGTGGCGGCTCCGACCTTCAGTTCCCCCATCACGAAAACGAAATCGCCCAGAGCTGCTGCGCCAACCACAGCCCCTACGTCAACACCTGGATGCATTCGGGCATGGTGATGGTGGATCAGGAGAAAATGTCCAAGTCACTGGGCAATTTCTTCACCATTCGTGACGTGCTGGGCCATTTTGACGGCGAAACCATCCGTTATTTCCTGCTGTCCGGCCACTATCGCAGCCAGCTCAACTATTCGGACGACAATCTGAACAAGGCGCGCAGCGCACTGGAACGTTTCTATACCGCCCTGCGTGGTCTGCCGGTGACCGATGCGGTAGGTGGCGAGGCGTTTGTCGAGCGTTTCAGAGCGGCGATGAACGACGACTTCAACACCCCCGAAGCCTACTCGGTGCTGTTTGATCTGGCCCGCGAGATCAACCGTCTCAAGGGCAAGGACGACGCGACTGCCGCCGGCCTTGCCGGTCGTCTGCGCGAGCTGGGTGGCGTGCTGGGTCTGCTGAGTCAGGATCCCGAGACCTTTCTGCGCGGTGACGCTGGTGCCGATGATGAAGTGGCCGAAATTGAGCGGCTGATCCAGGCACGGCTGGATGCCCGCAAGAACAAGGACTGGGCCGCCGCCGATGCGGCGCGAGACAGCCTCACCGCCATGGGCATAGTGCTGGAAGACGGCCCGGAAGGCACCCTCTGGCGCCGCAAGTAAGACTCGCTTCGCCCTTGCGGTGAGAATTGAAAAAATCATCATGGGCACCATAATGGGTGCCCTGTTTTTTGAACGGCCATTTACGGCCGACCTTCTCTCTTTCAAGTTCAAGGAGCCTGCCATGCGCATTTTCATTCCCGCCGTATTCGTCACCGCTCTGCTCGCCCTGACCGGCTGTGAGCCGATAGGCCCGGCGAGTGATATCGGCGATAACATCGATCAGGTGCTGGATAACACCGTTTCATCCTCGGCGCCTCGGCAGCTTGAAACGCTGGCGCCCCCGATCCGGAAGTCATTGAACAACAGAAAGAAGACATCCGGCATGTGGTGGAAGACGCCTCACAGGAAGCCGAGCAGCGACTGGACGAGATACTGGAAAACACCCTGGAACCGTCCTGAATAGCCTGCTGCAGCAAACCCGGTCCGGTTTGCTGCGGCTTCGCCACGGCCGAACCGCCTGTTTTTCAACCACCAGATGACAGCCCTCGTCATATCCTTCACTGCCCGCCCCGCTTTGCTTACGTCACCCCAAGGCGCAACCTGTCGTTAATAACTGATTTATATGATTATTTTTAAAGAAACCTGGATTTTTAAATCATTGACCGGCTGTTGTTTCATCACCGTCTGGGCTATTACTAGTAA
>JAAEZO010000269.1 GCA_018222825.1 Gammaproteobacteria bacterium | reverse complement strand
GCGCGGGCCTGACCACCGGTTTGCCGGAGCACACCAAGCAGCTGATCCAGATGGGGGTCGAGCACACCTACGATCAGTTCGTTGACCTGGTGGCCAAGGGCCGCAGCATGAACCCGGAGCAGGTGGAGCGCGCCGCTCAGGGCCACGTCTGGACCGGACAGGATGCCCAGGAACTCGGACTGGTGGATGAGCTGGGCTATCTGGACGATGCGCTGGCCGGTGCCGCCGGTCTGGCCGAATTGGCAGAATTCAGCGTCAAGCCGGTGAAACTACCCAGCTCCGCCAAGGAGATGCTGCTGGAACAGCTGTTGCTGGACTCGGGCGTGCTGAGCGACTGGGCCACCGCCGCCCTGCCGGCGGTATTGCGCCCGGCCGGTGAGCAGCTCAAGAGCGAACTGTCGGCCCTGAGCCATTTCGACGATGTGCGCGGCCAGTATGTGCTGTGTGTTGAATGCCAGGAGTTTTAATGCGCCAGAAAAAAATCTACATCGCCTACACCGGCGGCACCATCGGCATGCAAAAATCCGCCCGGGGCTATGTGCCCCAGGCGGGCTTCATGACCGACTGTCTGGCCAAAACCCCGGAGTTTCATCGCTCGGAAATGCCGGCCTATCATATTCACGAATATGATCCGCTGATCGACTCTTCCGACATGTCGCCCGCCGACTGGCAGCGCATTGCCGATGATATCAGGGCCAACTACGACCACTACGACGGTTTTGTGGTGCTGCACGGCACCGATACCATGGCGTTTACCGCCGCCGCGCTGTCGTTCATGCTGGAAGATCTGGACAAGCCGGTGATCGTCACCGGCTCGCAGATCCCCCTGGCCGAGCTGCGCTCCGACGGCCGCCCCAACCTGCTCAATGCCCTCTATGTGGCCGCCAACTATCCCATCCACGAGGTGGGGTTGTTCTTCAACAACCGCCTGTATCGCGGTAACCGCGCCAGCAAGGTACACGCCGACGGTTTTCAGGCCTTTGACTCGCCCAATTTTCCGCCGCTGCTCAATGCCGGCATTCATATCAGCCTGGAGTCGGGCAAGCTTGGCAAGCCCACCGGCAAGCCGCTGACCGTCAGCGCCATTACCCCCCAGCCGATCGGGGTGGTGACCCTCTACCCCGGCATCTCTGCCGAGGTCATCGGCAACATGCTGCAGCAGCCGGTCAAGGCGCTGCTGCTGTTGTCTTACGGGGTGGGCAATGCGCCCCAGAACGAGGCCATGCTGACCCTGCTGGCCGAGGCCTCGGCCCGGGGGGTGATCATCGTCAACCTGACCCAGTGCCTGCGCGGCACCGTCAACATGGACGGCTACGCCACCGGCCATGCCCTGGCCCAGGCCGGGGTGATCTCGGGTTACGACATGACCACAGAAGCGGCGCTGACCAAGTTGCACTATCTGCTGAGCAAGAACCTGCCACCGGAAGAAATACGCGAGCTGATGAAACGGAATTTGCGTGGAGAATTGAGTCGCCCGGTGTGAGGCGCCGCGCCGGTTTGCTCCCTCCCCTGAACACGGTTCCTGCAGAATAACAGCGGGGTACAACGCAAGGGGAGGGTTGGGGAGGGGTTACGACACCCCCTCCCCGCCTCCCCCTGGCAAAAACCCACCGTTCTACCTGTCACTCCGCAGCCAAGGGGGAGGAGCAGTTCGTATGCAAACCGGTAAATTCGGTGCTTGTTCTATCCTCACCCCCGATACAGCTGCCAGTAATTGAGCAGTTCGGCGATGTTGGCGACGTTCAGCTTGTTCATGGCCGAGGCGCGGTGCACCTCCACGGTACGCACCGCCACACAGAGTTGCTCGGCAGTTGCCTTGTTGGTCAGACCGGCGGCCACCAGAGACACCACTTCCCGCTCGCGGGCCGATAACCGGCCGAAACGTTCGTGCACCCGCGCCTGCTCCACCAACTGCTCCAGCTTCAGCCGGGCCTGGCCCAGCGCCGCCGCCAACCGGCGGGCGTCGACCGGTTTTTCGAGAAAATCCACCGCGCCCAGTTTCATCGCCTCCACCGCCTGAGGCACATCACCATGACCGGTCAGCAGGATCACCGCCACCGTACTGCGGCGCTGTTGCAGGGCATTCAGCACCGCCAACCCGTCCAACACGGGCATCGCCAGGTCCAGCAGCAAAATGGCCGGCTTCTTGTCATCCAGCTCATCCAGAAACTGCTGCGGATTTGACCAGCCCAGGCTGTCGTGCCCCATCGCCTTGAGCAGAAAGCGATTGGCCGCCACTACCTGTTCGTCGTCGTCCAGAATGTAAATCTGCATCAGTCCTCCTCAGGCAAAAACAGCGTGGCACGGGTTCCCCGGCCGGTATTAACCAAGGTCAGGCGTCCACCCAGGCGAAGCGCCAGCCGGTGGCTGACCAGCAGCCCTATGCCCATGCCGTGGTAGTGGCTGGCGGGCAGGCTTTGCTGCATCGCCTCGATAATATGA
>JAAEZO010000268.1 GCA_018222825.1 Gammaproteobacteria bacterium | reverse complement strand
TTTGTAAGAGATCTCTCAATCGGCACTAGGATAAGGCGGTTTGTGTCCGTGTCTTGCGCTCACTATTGCTATCAACCAATTGATTAAGTTGATCTTTTTTGTTTTGAGTGTTTTTTGTCCGGTTTGATCCGCCGCCGGGCGCATTGAGCTCGGCGGCGGATCTCGTATTATATTTATCAACAGCAAGGCAGCTGGCACACAGGAAGTGGACTGGCAGGAAGCCTTCAGGGATCACCGGCAAGGAGCCGGAACAGGGAGCAGGGACGTAGCGGTTACAAGGAGTAACGCGGCAAAGGATGGCGAGGAACGCCAATCAGCCTGGATGGCACAAGGACCCGGCCCGGATGGCCAAGAGGACAACCGCAGGATGCGGCAGGGAATACCTCCCGGAAGGAGGCGCTGGTAGCAGGATGCCGCCATATCAGGATGATGCAGGAACAGCTCGATGGAACGGGAAGGGGAAGACTCGGGAAGCGTCAGGTCAGGGAATGCAGGGAGCAATCAGGTTTAAGGAATAAACCGACGACACCTTGAAGGGCAGCCAATCATTGGCTGCCCTTTTTTCTTGTTTCTGCACCCGCAATTTCTAGTGCATATGCACTAGGCCAGCCAGTTCGGCTTATGCTAACGTGCAAGACCAGACCAACAAATCAGGTAGTACAGGCCATGAGTCAGGCATTGGATGAGTTATTGAGGCTGCTGGCACTGGAGCCACTGGACGATGGGCTTTATCGTGGCCAGAGCATGGATCTGGGCTTTGGTGCCGTCTTTGGTGGTCAGGTGATGGGTCAGGCGTTGGCGGCGGCCAAATATACTTTACAGCCGGAGCGGCCGGTGCACTCGTTTCACTCCTACTTTCTGCGCCCGGGCGACGTCAACAAGTCGATCATCTACGACGTGGAAAATATTCGCGACGGCAAAACTACCTCTACCCGTCGGGTGCAGGCGCTGCAATATGGCAAGCCCATCTTCTACATGACCGCCTCGTTTCAGCAAGCGGTGGCCGGCTTCGAGCATCAGACCGCCATGCCCGACGTGGCAGGGCCCGAGGGGCTGACACCCGAGCGCGAACGCATTCAGGCGTTGTCCCGTTTTATTCCGGAGCGGCTCAAAGACAAGCTGCTGGTGGAAAACCCGATAGAGATGCGGCAGGTGAATTACGTCAATCCGATGCAGCCGGAAAAAGCCGAGCCGGTGCGTTATATCTGGCTCAAGGCCAACGGCCGTCTGCCGGACGATCCTCGTATTCACAAATATCTGCTGGCCTACGCCTCGGACTTCAATTTTCTGCCCACCGCGCTCATGCCCCATGGCCACTCGTTCTGGGAGCGAGAGCTGCAGGTGGCCACCATCGATCATTCGATGTGGTTCCATCAAGACTTTCGTTTCGATGACTGGGTGCTGTATGTCATCGACAGCCCGCGTGCCATTGCCGGCCGTGGTCTGGTGCAGGGACACGTTTATACTCGTGACGGCACCCTGGTTGCCACGGCGATGCAGGAAGGGATTATTCGGCCGCGCCAGTCCTGAATTATCGTAGGGTCGATTTCAATCGACCCAGCCGCCTTGCTTCTGCCTTCGCGGTCGAATAAATTCGACCCATAAATTTATCGTTAACGGAATTCCCCATGCCTCAGACCTGGAGCCAGCTCATCGACCATGAGCAACAGCAGCCTTATTTTCAGCAGGCGATGTCTTTTGTCGAACAGGAACGGGCCGCCGGCAAGGCTATCTATCCGCCACAGTCGAATGTTTTCAGTGCGCTTGATTATACCGATCCGGGCAGCGTCAAGGTGGTGATGCTGGGACAGGATCCCTACCACGGCCCCAATCAGGCTCATGGTCTGTGCTTTTCGGTACTGCCCGGGGTGCGGGTGCCGCCGTCGTTACGCAACATCTACAAGGAACTGGCCAGCGACATTCCCGGCTTTCAGGCGCCCGATCACGGTTACCTGGAATCCTGGGCCGAACAGGGGGTGTTGATGCTCAATACGGTGTTAACGGTGGAGGCGGGCAAGGCTCACTCCCATGCCAAACTGGGCTGGGAAACCTTTACCGACAAGGTGATTAAGGCGGTGAACGATAAGGGTAACGGGGTGGTCTTTCTGTTGTGGGGCAGCCACGCCCAGAAAAAAGGCGCCATGATTGACCGCAGTCGCCATCATGTACTGACCGCCGCCCACCCCAGCCCACTGTCTGCCTACCGGGGTTTTTTCGGTTGCCGGCATTTTTCCCGTACCAACGAGCTGTTGCAGCAGGAGGGAAAATCCCCCATCGACTGGTGCCTGCCCGCCATCCCCGCGCAGCCATAAGACGTTACCCTAAAAACTCATCTGGCTTAACGTAAAAAGGCGCCCGAGGGCGCCTGACTAATCATTATTACTTATTACCGTGTTCTACAGTTCAAGCTCTGCTGCCATGTCTTCGAGTTCGAAGGTGCAGTCGAGTTG
>JAAEZO010000267.1 GCA_018222825.1 Gammaproteobacteria bacterium | reverse complement strand
GCACCGATGACCCCGCTGATGGCCGGGAAGAAATCGCCGACCAGATCGGCGGCCACCCTGGCGGCCATCACCGGCATGCTGGCAATGTCGGCCTCGTTGACCCCGGAGTTGATGAAGATCCTCACCATGGGCACGGTGAACATCAGCACGAAGCCGGCGCCGAGCAGGGTGCGGGAAGACTCGGCGACGGCCGGTACGAAGGCGGCGAGCGAGCGGGTCTGGGTTAGTACCGCTACCAGGGAAACGAACACCAGAATGCCGCCGGGCAGGTACAGGGGTTGAATGCTGGCGCTAATGCCTGCCTCGCCCAGAATATCGGCGAAGGCGATGCTCCAGCTGGTGAGCAGGCTCTTGAAGCTGTCACTGGTACGGCTCAGTACCAGCAGCACCGGCAGCAGCAGGTAAGGAAACCATGCGAGACCCAGGCTGATGGGATGCTGCTTCAGATCCTCCTTGTGAATGGTGAGCGATCCCAGCCATTCTGCCGGCCAGCTTTTCTCTTCCGGAAATTCGAAGCTGCTCTTGGGTACCAGGAATCCTTTACGCGTTGCGGTGACGACGATGGCCAGGCCAACCAAGCCGCCAACCAGGGAGGGAAATTCCGGGCCGAGCAGAACCCCGGTAAGGGCGTAAGGCACGGTAAAGGCCAGACCGGCGAAGATGGCGAACGGCAGTATGTCGAGGCCTTCTTTCCAGCTCTTGTTCTTGCCGAAGAAGCGGGTCAGCATCATGCACATGAACAGAGGCATCAGGATACCGATGATGGCGTGGATGACTGCCACGTTGCTGGTCACGGTTTGCAGATAGTCTTGCCAGCCGGAGCCGGCGGTGGTCAGGGTGTTGTTGATGGCGGCGTTATCCAGGCCGGTGGTCACGCCGACGATGATGGGGGTGCCTACGGCACCGAATGACACCGGCGTGCTCTGGATCATCATGCCCATCAGTACCGCCGCCAGAGCCGGGAAGCCCAGCGCCACCATCAGCGGCGCGGCCACGGCGGCAGGAGTACCAAATCCGGAGGCGCCCTCGATAAAGCAGCCGAAGCACCAGGCGACGATAATGGCCTGGATGCGACGATCCGGCGAGATGGCGGTGAAGCCGTTGCGAATGGTGGTGATGGCGCCGGTATGCTTCAGGGTATTCAGCAACAGGATGGCGCCGAAGATAATCCACAACAACGAGATGGAAATCGCCAGTCCCTGCAGGCTGGAGGCGATCACCCGGGTGCTGCTCATGTCCCATACCAGCAGAGCGACGAGCACAGTCAAGATAAATGCCAGAGGCATGGCGCGTTTGGCCGGCCATTGCAGGCCGACCAGCAGCACGGCGGCGAGCACGATGGGCGAAAATGCCAGCAGTGCCAGTAGGGAGTCATTCAACATAGCGGTTCCTTCCTTGATTATGTCTTCGTGGTCATCACGGACATACTCTTACTTTAGAGCAGGGTGGTGACCAAGTTGTTAACGCGATGTAACTTTATTCTCTTGTCTTTTGTGGATATATAGATTTAATGAAACCGATTACTTCCAAAAATGGATGAATGATGCCGAAAACCGATGATCTGATTCTGTTTGTCCAGGTGATTGAATTGGGATCCTTCAGCAAGGCGGCCGACGCCAACGGCCTGACCAACTCGGTGGTGAGTAAGCGTATCGCCCGGCTGGAAAAGGAGCTGGGCAGCACCCTGATCCACCGCACCACGCGGCGCTTGACGCTGAGTGAGGCCGGACAGGTGCTGTACCAGCGTGCCCGCCCGGTGGCACAGGCCGCTCAGGAGGCATTTGACGCCGTTACCGGCTATAGCCAGTCGCTGCAGGGGCATATTCGAATGTCGGTCCCCACCATTTCCGGTGAATTGTTGCTGGCAGAGGCGGTCGCCGAATTCTGTGAACTGCATCCGGCTATTTCGGTGGACATGTCGCTGGAAAATCGTTTCGTGGACCTGACTGGAGAGGGATATGATCTGGTGATTCGTACCGGACACCTGGACGACTCCAACCTGATTGCGCGCCATATAGTGGACTCAAGGTGGACCATTTGTGCCGCCCCTGAATATATCAGCCGTCGCGGCAAGCCCCTGGTGCCTGAGGATCTGCTGCAACATAACTGCCTTGTCTACAGTTATCAGAAAAGTGGTGCCCGCGACTGGCTGTTCAACCGACATGGCGAGATTTATCCGCTGCGAATCAATGGCAACTTTTCCACCGACAATGCCGCCGCCCTGCGCAAGGCGGCCATCGCCGGTTACGGCCTGGCTTATATGCCCAAATGCCTGGTGTATTCGGATCTGCAGGCCGGTCGCTTGGTGGAACTGTTGCCCAGCCAGGTGGGCAAGGTGCTGGGTATCTACGCCGTCTATCCCTATAGTCGCCAGCCGCCGCGGAAGATCAGGCTGCTGATCGAACATATTCGTGCCCGCTACATGAACATCAAACACTACTTCTGAACCGCGA
>JAAEZO010000046.1 GCA_018222825.1 Gammaproteobacteria bacterium | reverse complement strand
CATCTACCGCCACCAGCACATGCATTGCAGAGCCGTCCTGCCCGTCGAACTCGATCTCTGGAGCAATACCCTGCTCACCGATGAACACCTCATCACGGATGGCACGAATGAATGCGGTATATTCGCCTTCGAAAGGCACGATGTTCAGGTCTGGCATGGCTGTTCCTTTTATCTAAAACGATGGATGTAGAGTGATAATGTCTTTCGGGCAAAGGGTCAACTCTGCCGACTCGCCGTAAATCCTTCCATGGAGGCTCAGCCGCGCCATCCGTGGCGCGGATGGTCGGCCGAGCCGCTCCCTTTACCCTCCTGATCACTCCGGCATTGTCTGTGGGTGACCATCGATATGAAATCAAGAAAATGGGAGCCTGATATTAAAAATATTGAAGCAATATTGTTGGTCGACAAGGGGATATGGTCATCCGTGTTGTCACGTGAGTTATTAGGATGGTTGAGTAAGAGGGAGATGTTGTCTATTCAATTTTATTGAAGGGCGCTCAGCTGGCTTTATGTTGAATGATATAATGCCAGCCTGCTTGGATTATATCTATTTAGTTTGTTTGCCTTTAAAGAAGTATTTTATTTCATCTGCCCAGCTTGGAGTTGTCACAGTACTGTCTAGTTTGCAATATTCTTCTGCAAATTTAACTTTTATCTTTGGCTTATCAAAAAACTCCCAAAGCAACTCTTGCTCGTTACTTCTTAGGTTGAAAGCAAGCCCGCTAGGTAAATCTTCGGAAAATATATCAATGCTATCTATTAATAATGATAATTCACCTGAGGGTTCATTTTTATGTAGGTACTCTAACGTTTGATAAAAAACATTGGAGTTTAATACGTCTTCTATCTCGGTTGGGGGGTAGTATTTATTGTCAGATGTTTTTAGGAGTATGGTCTTTTTGTGGCTGGTGCAATTTTGCACTCGTTTGAATGCTATGTTTTTAATAGACTCCTTTGCTGTGTAAGATTCAAATTTCCTGTCAGTATCGATCAGGAAAAATATTTTACCTTTAAGATCTTGCCTTACTTCGTCGAGCACAAGATACATGTACTCAAATATTTTCTTAACATATTTGCTTCCTCCTGCTGAGATTATTTTTACATTTTCTTCTTTTTTAAAGAAATGATTGAGGTAAATCTTATCTGATGCACCTTCACATATTATCCAGTTAGTATCACTCTTGGATATTGAAGATATAACTGATTGCACTAAATCATTTACTGTTTTTAGCTCAACACTATTAGGCATTGCCCCTGCTGTGTTTCTATTTATTGCTTTAATATCTTCTCTGAATCGGTCTAAGCTTATCATGAATGAGTGCTTTTCATCATTTATGTCAGATATATAGGTTGCGTTTCCTGATGATATCGAGGGGAAGAAACCGTACCAGTGTGTAGATATAATTACTTGAACGTTGCTTTTTGATATTCTTTCTAGCTTTTCAAACTGTTCAAAGCATGAAGATATGTGCAATGATGCTTCTGGTTCATCTATAGCTAAGATGACAGTCTTGCTAGCAAAATCTCTGTTTGAGTTTAAAATAAAAGCCTGAGCAATATCAATTAGAGCTTTTCTCTTTTCCCCTGAGCTGCAATGATAAATTGGAGTTGTCTCTGTTCCAGACTTCAGGTTTAATATCTTAGAGTCAAAATATGTTTCTATTACTTTTGATGTAAGATGAGATAGGTTGAATATGGTTTGTCTTTGAGATGGTTTTTTATATTCATACTTCTCTAATTTTCCACCAATCTTAGATAGATAATCATCCAACCCTGTATTGATGTTCTTTATTACCTTTTCATCTATGAAATCTTTTATTATGTTGTCGACAGATGTTCCCATTAGTGACTGAGCGGTTTTTCCTTCAAGTTTCGTGTATGTTTCGTAATCGACCTCAGAAGGTATGTGTATATATTCAATGCTTTCTTTTATATATGAAAAAGCTTCTTCTAAAAATTCGTCAAGATTTATGGAGAACTCAGATCTCAAGTCATCCTTATACCCTGAAACCCCTTCTAGCAAACCAATGGAAAAAATCTGCTTTCTCTGGTCTGTCTTTTTCATGCCACATGGAATTAAAAAGTGAGTGTTGTCTACTTGGATGTTTTTTTCTTTTATCGTTTTTATCTGCTCTAGTATTTTTTCTGCTACCTTATGGTGTGAGCTGTTGAAGTCATCTTTCTCTAACTGCCAAGTAATGTTGCTGACTAACTCAAAATATTTATATATATTGCGATTTTTGTTTATTTTGTTTTTTTCTATTATAAATATTGGACATATCACAGGCTCCCTGCCTTCATAACCACTTTTCTGTATGCTATGGTTTACATTCCATTCTGAGGCCAAGTTTTCAAAGAAGATGTTAATGGCTTCCAATATTGAACTTTTTCCAACACCATTTTCTCCAACTAGCGATGATAGATTATTTAAGTTGGAAATAGGTATGTAATTCCATCCTCGATAGACTTTGAAATTCCTTATTAAGATAGAGAAAATCATTTTCATCCTTGCTTTTTTATTTGATTAGTTTTTTAAAATGATCCATTAAATTTTAATGGTCTTTTATCTGAAACACAGCCTGAGCTCCCTCAGGCTGTTAAAAAATAGACTATTACTTTTTCTTCTGCAAAGCGGCGGCCAGGGCTGCGCCCATGGCGCCTTGCGGGGCGGCTTGTTCCTTGCGGGCGGGGCGGTGGTTGCTCTGGCCCTTGTTGCCACCCGCGTTACGGTTGGCGCCCTGATTCCGTTCTTCCCGTCGCTGGCTGCCCTGATTACCGCTGCCATGATCGGCGGCGTTCTGCTCCAGCCGCATGGTGAGGGCGATGCGTTTGCGCTGCAGATCCACTTCCATCACCTTCACCTTGACGATATCGCCGGCCTTTACCACTTCGCGCGGGTCTTTGATGAAACGGTCGGTCAGCGCCGAGATGTGCACCAGGCCGTCTTGATGCACGCCGATATCCACGAAGGCACCGAAGTTGGTGACATTGGTGACTACCCCTTCCAGCACCATGTCGGGGATCAGGTCCGAAGGCTTTTCTACCCCTTCCATGAAGCGGGCGGCCTTGAACTCGGGGCGCGGATCCCGGCCCGGTTTTTCCAGCTCTTTCAGAATGTCCTGCACCGTGGGCAGACCGAAGTGCTCGTCGGTGTAGTCTTTCGGGTTCAGGGTATTCAGCAGGCTACCGTTGCCGATCAGGCTTTGTACCGGCTGCTGTTGTTTATCCAGAATCCGTTTCACCACCGGATAG
The DNA here is from genome assembly GCA_018222825.1 of Gammaproteobacteria bacterium. Lineage (GTDB taxonomy): Bacteria > Pseudomonadota > Gammaproteobacteria > Enterobacterales > Aeromonadaceae > Oceanimonas. The sequence continues at coordinate 16,291 of JAAEZO010000046.1, read as the reverse complement.
GCTTCCGGGTGTACCGACGAGGCATCGAGCGGGTTTTTGCCGTCGCGAATACGCAGGAAGCCGGCGCATTGTTCAAACGCCTTGGGCCCCAGGCGCGGCACCTTGAGCAGTTGCTTGCGGTCGGTGAATACGCCCAGCTCGTCACGATAGGCGACGATATTCTGCGCCAGAGTCGGAGTCAGGCCGGATACGCGGGTCAGCAGCGGCGCCGAGGCCATGTTGACGTCCACGCCCACGGCGTTCACGCAGTCTTCCACCACCGCATCCAGATTGCGGGCCAGCTGGCCCTGAGATACATCGTGCTGATACTGGCCCACACCTATGCTCTTGGGGTCGATTTTCACCAGCTCGGCCAGCGGATCCTGCAGCCGGCGGGCGATACTGACGGCCCCGCGTAGTGACACATCCAGATCCGGAAACTCGTTGGCGGCCAGTTCGGAGGCGGAATAGACAGAGGCGCCGGCTTCGCTTACCACTACCTTTTGCAGTTTCAGCTCCGGGCTTTGCTTGATCAGAGTTTCTACCAGCCGTTCGGTTTCGCGCGAGGCGGTGCCGTTGCCGATGCTCACCAGGCTGACGTTATAACGACGACACAGCTCGTCCAGGGTGCGCAGGCTCTGCTCCACCTTTTTGAAGGGTTCAAACGGATAAACGGTGTCCTTGGCCAGCAGCTTGCCGGTGCCGTCGACCACCACCACCTTGACCCCGGTGCGAATGCCCGGATCCAGCCCCATGGTCACGCGGGCGCCGGCGGGAGCGGCCATCAGCAGGTCTTGCAGGTTGAGGGCGAATACCTTGATCGCCTCGGCCTCGGCCAGCTCGCGGGCCTGGCCCAGCAGCTCGGTTTCCATCTGCAGCGACAGCTTGACCCGCCAGGTCCAGCTCACCACACCGGCCAGCCAGCTGTCGGCGGCGCGGCCTTTATTCTGCCAGCCCACGTGGCGGGCGATAATGGCCTCGCACGGGTGGCTGTCGGCTTGCGTTTCTACCACCAGGTTCAGGCTCAGCACGCCTTCGTTACGGCCGCGCAGCATGGCCAGCAGCCGGTGCGAGGGCACCTTGCCGATGGGTTCCTGATGTTCGAAATAATCCTTGAACTTGGCGCCGCTCTGCTCCTGACCGGCCACTACCCGGGCCTGCAACTGGCCGTGCTGGCTCAGATGACGGCGCACCGCCTCCAGCAAATCCGCCTGTTCGGCAAAGCGCTCCATCAGTATGTATTTGGCGCCGTCCAGCGCGGCTTTCACGTCGGCTACGCCGTCGTCCGGCTTGATAAAACCGGCAGCCAGCAGCTGCGGGTCCTGGTTCGGGTCGTCGAACAGCCGGTCGGCCAGCGGTTGCAGCCCGGCCTCGATCGCCATCTGCCCCTTGGTGCGGCGCTTGGGCTTGTAGGGCAGGTAGAGATCTTCCAGCCGGGTCTTGGTGTCGGCGCTCAGCAGCTCTTTCTTGAGCTGGTCGGTCAGCTTGCCCTGCTCGGAAATGGAGTTGAGGATTACCGCGCGGCGGTCTTCCAGCTCGCGCAGATAGCCGAGTCGGCTGTGCAGATTACGCAACTGGGTGTCATCCAGGCCGCCGGTTGCTTCCTTACGGTAGCGGGCAATAAAGGGCACGGTGGCGCCTTCGTCCAGCAGGCGCACGGCGGCGTCTACCTGGTGTTGCGATACGGCCAGCTCGGTGGCCAGAGCGTGATTAATGTTGGTCATAAACATCGGACTCCGGGCAGGGCGGCGCAGTGCGCCCTGCCGATAGCAGAAAGAAAAGGGGCGGTGGGGGCTTATTCAAAGGGCGTGTACTGAATCTTGTTGATGTACCACTCTTTCAGGCCGGACGGCGTTTGTACCTGTATCTCGTCGTCGACCTGCTTGCCGATCAGGGCCCGGGCGACGGGCGAGTTGATGGTGATGTAGTGGTTTTTGGTGTCGATTTCGTCGGTGCCGACGATGCGGTAGCGCACTACGTCACCGTCTTCGTTTTCCAGCTCTACCCAGGCACCGAAAAACACCTTGCCGTCCTGACGTGGGTCGTAATCGACGATTTTCAGCGCTTCGAGTCGCTTCATCAAAAAGCGCACCCGGCGGTCTATTTCACGCAGTCGCTTCTTGCCGTAGATGTATTCGGCGTTTTCGCTGCGATCGCCGAGGGCGGCGGCTTCCGACACCGCCTGGGTCACGGCGGGTCGCTCTACCTTCCACAGCTGTTTGAGTTCTTCGTCCAGCTTGTGCCAGCCGGCGCGGGTGATCAGGTTAGTTTTCATACGGGTATGTTCAATGGCCTGACAAGTATCGGCTATTGTGTCCCAGCACCACAGAAGAAGAAAGCCCCTGGCGGGGCCGGGGGCTTTGATTGGGGTTATGCAGGCGAGGTGTCTGGCGTGCTTTTCAGCTTTTTAATCTTGCTGTACTGCTTCCTGGCTGCGCTTACCAAAGGAGATCGCATAGGCGGGAGAGCGGGCCTGCAGTATGGGATCGTCCGAGGGCTTGACGCCGTCCGACAGCCGCAACGGGTCGAAGTTGATTGAGCGGCAGTCGGCATCGGCAGCGGTGTCCACAGCTTGCAGCCGCAGGGTGCCGGCAGTGATCACCTGATGAGGGCCGCTCCAGGGCTGACTGGGATCGGTCAGTTGATCATCCTCGTTGGCGAGGGTGAGTTCCATTCGCCAGCGAATATCACCGGAGTCGAGATCCGTCTGCAATCTGTCCTGCAGATAGTCGGTGCCGAGCGATTCGGCCTGCTCGGCGTTCAGATAGGCCGGCTTGTCTTCTGTGGGTATAAAGGCCCAACGTACCGGCGTGCTCTTGCCGTCGGCAGTTTCCAGAATAAAGGTGTTGATGCTGTTGTAGCTCAGCCGGTGATAGCCGGCAGGGATGCGGGACTGGCCCGCCAGCGCCTGCTTGAGTCGCTGGGTTTCGGGAAAGGCCTGTGCAAACGCTTGTATCTTGGCGGGGTCCGGCTTGCCGGTAGCCGGGTCCGGGGTGGTGGCCAGCTGTTTTTGCAGGAAACCTTCGGGTGTTGCCACATCGAAAAAGGGGAGGTCGAGCATGGCCATCTGATGCAGCTGGCCATTGGGTAAGTTAAAGCGCAACGCCATGCCGTGGGCATTGGGTTTGTTGTCGGGGGCATGCAAGTTGCCACCCGCCAGGGAAAAACGACCGATAACGGGAATAGTATCGCCCTGGAACAGCAGGCTGCGGCTCAAAGCAGCGGCCTCTGCCGAGGCCTGAAACTCACCACTGAAGCAAATGCCCTTGGTGTGATTGCGGCGTTCACCCGGGTAGACGCCGAACTTGCTCTCCAGTGTCGACACGATTTGATTGGGGGTGGCTTCGGCATTGGCGGTGAGTGTGTAGCCGGCACACAGTGCCGCGACAGCCAAACACAATAGGGGCTTTTTCATGATCTTCCTTTATCTGATAATCAAACGAGACCGAACAGACCCAGGGTAAGTAAATTAAATTGCAATTTAATGTTAATTTTTTGTGTTGTTCGTCCATGCCGACGCCGGGGCCAGTCGGCGCGAGTGATCAGGTTGATTTTCATGCAGGGATGTTCAGGGGCCTGATAATTGTCGGTTATGTGTGTCCCAGCACCACAAGAAGAGGAAAGTCCCCGACGGGGGCGAAGTATTTGCATCGTGGCGACATGAACTTTCAAAAAAACAGTAACCGATAACAGATTCTACCAAGCAATTTTTTTGCTTGGTTTGATGTGTGACTGTGTTACTTATGCTCAATTTTATATTCATATGAGTAATGTTATGATGCTGCGACAATTACTGTCTTTTCCCAAGGTAAATACCACCATGAAAAAAATAATGATTTTAGGCGTGGCCACGTTTTCGGCTTTATTAGCCAGCGGCTGTGCTACTGAGTCATCCCGCTCTCTTGCTGTCGAAAAGGTGAATACTTATCAAAGGCACTACAGTGGGGTTCGTTCTCCAATTTCTGTTGGTAAGTTTGAGAATCGTTCGACATTTCAACGTGGTATTTTTTCTGATGGTGTTGATCGTTTGGGTAATCAGGCAACAACCATACTGATCACCCACTTACAGCAGAGCAACCGTTTTAGCGTGCTGGACCGCACCAATATGAAAGAGATCAAGGCTGAAGCCGGTATCAAGGGCCAAGCACAGAAGCTGAAGGGTGCTGATTATGTAGTTACCGGTGATGTCACCGAGTTTGGACGGAAGACCGTTGGCGATCATCAGTTATTTGGGATTCTGGGTCGTGGCAAATCACAGGTTGCCTACGCAAAAGTGAATCTCAATATTGTAAATGTGCAGACTTCAGAAGTGGTTTTCTCTTCTCAGGGAGCCGGAGAGTACAGCCTGTCCAACCGTGAAATTATAGGGTTTGGTGGTACCGCCGGCTATGACTCGACTCTGAACGGAAAAGTGCTCGATCTCGCCGTACGTGAGGCAGTAAATAACTTGGTGGCAGGTATTGATCGGGGACAGTGGGATCCAACACTGTAATTGTACCCAAGGAAGGAGTTTGGAATGAACATACGCGCCCTATTATCATTGGCGGTGATGGCAGTTGTATTGTCTGGCTGTGCTGGCCCTAAAACCCTCTACCAATGGGACGGTTACCAGTCCTCTGTTTATCAACATTATCAGACGAATGATAGTAGCTTGAGTGAGCAGGTCGCAGTGCTGGAAGAAAGTATTGAAAAAGCCCGAGCCGAAGATCGTATTGTAGCACCGGGTTTACATGCCCATTTGGGGCTACTCTATGCCAACAGTGGTCGAGAGCAGCAGGCGATGGAGCAGTTTGAAATGGAAAAGCGGCTGTTTCCAGAGTCGGAGACCTTTATGAATTTCCTGCTTAAGCAGAATAACAGGGAAGAAATATAATGAAGCGAATATTTTATCCCTTGCTGTTAGTCCTTGTTGGTGTTTTGACCGGCTGTGCTACTCCGGAACCTTATGACTACACGGCTTTCAGGGAGGCTAAGCCCAGATCCATTCTGGTTTTGCCACCGACCAATCAGTCTCCGGATGTGAAAGCCAGTTATAGCATGTTGTCTCAGATAACCTATCCACTGGCTGAGTCTGGTTATTATGTGTTTCCTGTGGCTGTTGTGGATGAAACATTCCGTCAGAATGGATTAGCAAATCCGGAGGAAATCCATAATGTTCCTCTGGATAAATTTCATAGGATCTTTGGTGCTGACGCTGTGCTTTATATCGACGTTGAAGAATATGGCACAAGCTACAAAGTGATAAGTAGCGATACCAGAGTGACGGCGAACGCCGAACTCGTTGATATAAGAACCGGGGCAAAGCTCTGGTCAGGCAGAGCTACTGCTTCCAGCACCGAGCAGAATTCCAACTCTGGCGGTTTGATTTCCATGCTGGTACAGGCTGCAATTGAGCAAATCGCCAATACGCTCACCGACAAGGGACATGATATTTCTGGTATCACCAGTGCACGCCTGCTGACCGCTGGTATGCCTAACGGTATTTTGCATGGCCCCCGCTCTCCTTATTTATCGCAACAATGAGTTTGTGATATCAGCCGCACCTGAGCGTGCGGCTTTTTATTGCCCAAGTTTCTGACTTTACTTCCCCGACCACCGCCTTACAATGCATCGCTTTGTGCCGAAAAAGGAAGCAAAGCTATGCAGTCCCTTCATTGCGCCCGAGTGGGCGGATTCAGTCTGGCGGCCTGGCCGCTGTTGTGTGTTGCCACCGGTGAATACAACGAAAAAGGGTGGTTTACCTGATGACCGCCCAGACCGAACGCCGGCGGGTTGCCGCCCAAACCTATCCCCTGTTCAAACAGATCAAACACACCTTCATTCGTGAGGCCAGTTACCTCAGGCGAGGACACTGGACCCTTAATCACCTGCTGGATTACACCCGGCTACGCGGTGAATTCACCGACTACCACTGGCTCGATCCCGACTGGCTGGATCGACTTTCGCTGCATTTAATGGACTGGCATCATCCCGGGCACCGGCCCCTGTTCGAGCAGTTTCGTCATCAGGCGTTGCACGAACATGAAGATGTGTATGCTCCCCGCCCGCTGTTCTGGGGAGAAACCCGCCCCGCGCGTGCCGATACCGCTCCCCGCATTCATGACTACGGGCTTTCGTACCGCTGCAACCTGGCGCTGCTGGAGCACGACGGTGACGAGGCCACCATGATCGGCAACTGGGTGCTGAATTTTGCCGCCGATATTCCTGCCGAACGGCCGTCTCCGGCGCTGGAAATGACCCTGAACAGCCTGTATCTATTGCCGGAATGGCGCGGTTATGGCGTGGGCTCGGCGGTCAACCGGGTGTTGAGCGAGCTGGTGTGCAAGGTGCTGTCACCGCCGCTGAAAGCGGCTCTGCCCGATGAGCTGCCGGCCCCGCCGGCGATACAGTTCGACGCCGACTACACCAGCCGCAACGGCCTGCGCATGGGGCAGCAGATTGCCCGTCGCCTGGCACCGCTGGCCCGGCAGCATGGCCTGCTGTATTACGACAGCAGCCGCTTCTGCACTCAGGGCACGGCCAGAAATATGGTTTAACCATCAGGGGGTGTTGGTCAACGCAACGGATGTGCCGTATGGCAACACACCCTTAGTCGAAGTTAACGGTGGTGAAGTGCGGGTTGGGCTGTGCTGCTGTCATACGGACCAGGCTTCCCAGGGGCAGCAGCCGCACTTCGTCGCCTGTGCGAATTTGCAGGCATTCTGCACCGTTATCATTACGGGCGGTATCGAGGGCGACGCCTTTCATCTGCTCGCCCGTCACCAGGCCCAGAATCACCGGGTAATGGTACAGACAGGCTATCTCTATGTAGTCGTGTTGCTCGCAACTCATCATCACCGACCTCCATTACATTCTATACGGGCTTTTTTTGTAAAGGCCTGCCAGAAATTTCATCTCTCATGACATGATTGTTGTTTATGTTGAGTATAAAGGGTGAGTTGTTGCTTGAAACCATGAATATAGCCTGTCATTCGCAACCACTCTCCCCACGTTAACGGATAAGATGGTTTCACCTTCTGGGAACAGACAGACCGATACCCTCGGCGCCTGTCGCAAACCGGGATACCACACCGGCAAGCACCACCAACGCCACATTCCAACCGGATGCAGAGCGGGGATCATGAGCCACAAGCTCGATGCAGGAACACAAAAAGCCAGCTGCCAGGGCTGGCTTTGGTGTTTCTGGCCCTTCGGCGATCAAGCTCAAACTTTTATACTGCAACATTCTGTTTACTCGTTACCGAATGCTAGAGTGCGGCCTCACAGGACGTTTAAAACCTATCGGGAATGAGTATGAAGATTAAGCCGCTGCCGCCAATGAACAGCCTGATCGCCTTTGAAGCTGCGGCCCGCCATCTCAGCTTTACGCTGGCCGCCAATGAACTGAGCGTGACCCAGGGCGCCATCAGTCGCCAGATCCGCCAGCTCGAAGAGTACCTTGGCAAGGAGCTGTTTGTGCGCGCCAGTCGCAACATCTCGCTCACCGCCACCGGTCTGCAGTATTACCAGACTATCTACCGCGCCTTGCTCGATGTGGCTCAGGCCACCGGTGAAATCAAGAAATGGCAGGGTGAACAGCAAATTACGGTGGCGACCACCAGCGCCATGGCGGCGCTGTGGCTGCTGCCGAAGGTGGCGGAGTTTCAGCAACAGCACGACGACATCGATCTGCGTATTCTGGCGTCCGACAATGTCACCGATCTGCGCCGTCTGGATTGCGATATTGCCTTGTTCTACTGCCGCTTGCCCCCCGCCGACATGCAGGTAACCACCCTGTTTCCGGAGGAAGTGTTTCCGGTCTGCAGCCCGTCCTATCAGGCCCGCATTCAGGATTGCGAGACGCCGGAGCAGTTGTTTGGCAAGACGCTGCTTTATCTGGATGAATCGCAGCGCGACTGGATCAGCTGGCAGGAGTGGTTCGAGCAGGTCGACTTGCCGCCGATTACTCCCCGCAACCGGGTCAATATCAACAATTACCCCATGCTGCTGCAGGCGGCGGTTAACGGTCAGGGCATAGCGCTGGCCTGGGGATCGCTGGTGGATGAATATCTGGAGAACGGCACCCTGGTCAGGCCCACCGATACGGTATTACGCACACCGGCTACCTTCTGCATGCTTGAGCCGTTAAACCGGGGTGTGGTGCCGGCCAGTGTGAAACGGTTTCGCAGCTGGTTGCTGGAACAGTTGCCCGGGCAGGTTGGCGAGAAAGGGTTGAGCTGAGCCAGTCGAGGCATGTGCAGAATAGAAAAAGCCGGGCGAGCCCGGCTTTTTTAGTGGTTGCTGTTATTTGTTGAGTACCGGCGCGGCCTCCCAGCCGGCAGCCTGTGGCTGAATAGCCGCCGATTCCGTAACGGTCTCGGTTAACGGATTGACCGGGCCGTCGAGCTTGGCCGCTTCCGGCCGCACGTGATCCGGCAGCATGGCCCAGGGTTTGGGCTCGCGGCGAATGCTGTGGAACAGGGTCAGCGTCATCACCGCAATGAAGATGGCGATGGGAAAGCCGGCAATGATGGAGGCGGTTTGCATCGCCTTCAAGCCGCCGGCATAGAGCAGCACTCCGGCGATCAAGGCAATCATGATGCCCCACAGTATTCGAATGGAGGTGGGGGGTTCACTGGCTCCCGCCGCATCCAGGGTGCAGAGCACCAGGGTGCCGGAGTCGGCCGAGGTAATGAAATAGGTGCCCAGCAACACACACGCCAGCACGCTCAGCAGCTTGCCCATGCTGCCGGTATCGAGGTTCTCGAACAGGGTGAACAGCGCCTTGGTGGTGTCGGCCTTGGTTGCCGCCAGAACAGGACCGCCGGCAAAGGGCGCCTGCGCCGGTTCACCGGCTTCTGCCAGTACCACCGCCTGTTGCTCGTAGGCGACACGGCTATCTTGCTCTATCTTGAGCGCGGCACCGCCAAACACCGACATCCACAAAAAGGTGATCAGGGTGGGCACGATCAGGGCGCCGCCGATCAGTTCGCGAATGGTGCGTCCCTTTGAAATACGGGCCACAAACATGCCGACAAAGGGTGCCCAGGTCATCCACCAGGGCCAGTAATAGGCCGTCCACCAGTTCTGCCAGCCCGAGTCATTCTGGGCGTCGCTCCAGAAACTCATGCCAACAATGTTCTGGGCGTAGCTGCCGGTGCTTTCGAGCAGGGTGTTGAGAATGTAGCGGGTGGGGCCCACATACAGCACGATCAATACCAGCAGCAGCGACAGCAGCATGTTCCATTCCGACAGGCGGCGAATGCCCTTGCCGACACCGGACAACACCGACGCCACGGCACAGGTGCAGAGCACTACGATGATCAGCAGTTGCACGCCCAGGCTGATATTGGTGCCAAACACCAGGTTCAGGCCGGTATTGATTTGAATGACGCCCATGCCCAGGGTCTGGGAAATGCCGAAGGCGGTAATGGCCACGGTCAGAATGTCTACCGCGTGGCCGATGGGGCCATAGATGCGATCACCAATCAGGGGGTAAAGAATAGATCTCAGGGTGAACGGCAGATTCTTGCGGTAGGAAAAGTAAGACAGCGCCAGGGCGACGATGATGAACACCGACCAGGGATGCAGGCCCCAGTGAAAAAACGCCAGCTGCATGGCGGTGCCCGCCGCTTCCTTGCTGAGCCCTTCGGTAAAGGGATTGTCGGCGTAATGCCACATCGGCTCGGCTACCGACCAGAAAATCAGCCCGATGCCCATGCCGCCCGAAAACAGCATGGAAATCCAGGACAGGTAATGAAACTCGGGCTTTTCATCATCCTTGCCCAACCGAATATGGCCATAACGGCTGATCATCAGATACAGCAGAAAACCGACCACCAGAGACACCAGTCCCAGGTAAAACCATTTCATGTTTTGTAATAAAACACCGGAGATGGTCTCGAAATATTGTCCGGCCTGATTGGCCAGAATTGCACAAAACAACACAAAACCGATGACCAGTACCTTGGAGGCAATGGTCACGGTGGGGTTCAATCCCTTCAGAATCCCGGATGTAGCACGCATAACTCCTCCCTCTGCGTAATACGCTCAATGGTTAACCAGTTGTTAACATGGTGTGGGAGGTTAGGGTGATGCAGCACCACGCTCAACTGATTTTTTCTCATCCATCGGTGAGCTTTGGTAATGAAAATCCCTGCATTTATAGGGCTTATTAAGAAGTTGGAATCAAGTGGAACTCGGATGACAAAAGCTCATCCATACCCGGCCAAAAAGTCGTTTGTTTGTTGCTCGAGTGTTAACGAGAATCCTCCCCATCGGCACCCCTAGTGCCCGTTGCCAACATCAGCGCAGGGAGCACTGCGTTTTCATGGGAGAAACCACAATGAGCAATGCCAACCAGACCATCATTCCAATTCGGCAGGTAGAAAGCGTGCTGAATCCGATTACCGAAGCCAGCGGCATGCCGAACACCGCCTACATCAGCCAGGAATATTTCGCCTTCGAGCGGGATCAGGTGATCGGCAAGACCTGGGCTTGTGTCGGCTTTGCCTCCGATCTGGTCAAGAACGGCTATGTCAAACCGGTCAGCTTCATGGATCTGCCCCTGCTGATGATGCGCAACAAAGACGGCGAAGTGCAGGTGTTCCACAACGTGTGCAGCCACCGCGGCATGCAGCTGGTGCACGAAGCCGGTGAAGTGCAGGGCATGATCCGCTGCCCCTACCACTCCTGGACCTACGATCTGAACGGCAACCTCAAGGGCACGCCGCACGTGGGCGGCATCGCCAAGCACAAGGACGACCGGTTCAAGTGCGAAAAGCACGGCCTCAAGGCGCTGCGCTCCGCCATTTGGATGGACATGGTCTTCGTTAACCTGTCCGGCGATGCGCCTTCGTTTGAAGAACACATAGCGCCGCTGGAAGCTCGCTGGAGCGCCTTTCTGGGTAACGACGGTATGGGCCTGTTGCGCCGAGTCAACATGGGTGGCCACCTGGAAATTGAAGTGGCGAGCAACTGGAAGCTGACGGTCGAAAACTACTGTGAAGCCTACCATCTGCCCTGGGTGCACCCCAGCCTGAACACCTATTCCAAGCTGGAAGATCACTACAACATCATGTTTGACGACCGCTTTGCCGGTCAGGGCAGCATGGCCTACAACCTGTCGGATACCGCCGGTACCCACCTGCCCAAGTTCCCGAGCTGGCCGGCCGACAAGCTGCGCCACGCCGAATATGTGGCCTTGTTCCCCAACGTATTGCTCGGCATTCAGGCCGACCACGCCTTCGCCATGATGATTGACCCCATTCATGCGGAAAAGACCGTGGAAAACCTGCGCCTCTACTATGTGGGTGATGAAGCGCTGAAGGATGAATACGCCGCCTGCCGCACCGCCACCCTGGAATCCTGGCGGGTAGTGTTCAGTGAAGACATCGGTGCGGTAGAAGGCATGCAGAAAGGGCGTCATTCCCCCGGTTTCGGTGGCGGCGTCTTCTCTCCCGAAATGGACCTGCCGACCCACTTCTTTCAGAAATGGCTGGCCACCCAAACCAAAGCGGCGCTGGAGGCATAATCAATGCAGCATTATCTCAACTATATCGACGGCCAGTGGCGGGATGCGTCCCGCCAGCTCACGGTGATGAACCCCGGCACCGGTGAGCCCTACGCCACCATTGCCCAGGCGAGCATCGAGGATGCGGATTCGGCGATGGCGGCGGCCCGGCGCTGCGCCGACAGCGGCGCCCTGAGCGACGTACGCCCGGCCCAGCGCACCAGCTGGATGCTGAAGGCGGCGGAGGCCATTCGCGCCATCGCCGACGACGGCGGCCTGGTGGCCTGCCGCGAAAACGGCAAGAGCCTGAATGACGCCCGGGACGAGTTTCTGGAAGCGGCCCGTTACTTCGAATACTACGCCGGCATGGCCGACAAGATTGAGGGCATCTCGGTGCCGCTCGGCAAGGACTACATGGATTTCACCCAGTACGTGCCCTTCGGTGTGTCGGTGCAAATCGTGCCCTGGAACTTTCCGGTGTCCATCTGCGCCCGTTCGCTGGCGCCGGCGCTGGCCGCCGGCAATGCGGTGGTGATCAAGTCACCGGAGATTTCTCCGCTGGCCATGACCCTGCTGGTTCAGGCCATCGAACAGGCCGGTTTCCCGAAAGGGGCGGTCAACCTGCTGTGCGGCAAGGGCTCGGAAGTGGGCAGCCATCTGGTCAGGCATCAGGACACCAACCAGATAGTGTTCACCGGCTCGGTGCCTACCGGTCAGCGCATTCTCAAGGATGCGGCCGAACGCGCCACTCCCTCGGTGATGGAGCTGGGCGGCAAGTCCGCCGCCATCGCACTGAGTGACGTCAACCTTAACACCCTGCTGGCCAGCGTGAAGGTCGGCATCTTCTTCAACGCCGGTCAGGTGTGTTCGGCCATGTCGCGGCTGCTGGTGCAGCGCGACCGTTATGAAGAAGTGAAGGCCGCCGTGGTGGCCCTGGCCGAAGGCCTGACCATAGGTCAGGGCGAAGCCAATCCGGATCTGACGCCTGTGGTGTCGCAGGATCAGCAGCAGCGGGTGCTGGCGATGATCGAACAGGCCCGGGCCGAGGGCGCCAACATTCTTGCCGGCGGTGCGGCACCGGATTTGTCCGGCTACTTCGTGGCGCCGACGGTAATCGAGGCGACCCCCGAGATGACCATCGCCCGGGAAGAAGTGTTCGGTCCCGTGCTGGTGATCATGCCCTTCGACAGCGAAGACGACGCCGTGGCGCTGGCCAATGGCACCGACTTCGGTCTGGTGGCCGGGGTGTTTGGTGAAGGCCTGAGCCAGACCCTGCGCATCGCCAACCGGCTGCGCGGTGGCCAGGTGTTCATCAACGAATGGTTTGCCGGCGGCATCGAAACGCCGTTCGGCGGCGTGGGCCTGTCGGGCTTCGGTCGCGAAAAGGGACAGGAAGCCATCTACAGCTATGTTCAGACCCGTAACATCGGCATTCGTCTGAGTCAGGGTTAAGTAATAAATAGCGAGCTTCATCGCACGCCAGAGGTCAGCAGCGAACGCAGACGCGCCATAAACCCATCCATGGGGGCTCCGCCGCGTCGTCCCTGACGCGGAGGGTCTGCTTATCGCAACCTGACCTCTGTTCAATCGAGTGCGGTGTAACAACCGCTATTTAGCAGTAAACAGGGTAGTGGGGAGAAACAAGATGAAAAAGTGGTTATGCATCATCTGCGGACTGATTTACGACGAGGCCAAAGGCTGGCCCGCCGACGGCATCGCCCCGGGTACCGCCTGGGAAGATGTGCCGGATGACTGGCTTTGCCCCGACTGCCTGGTCGGCAAGGCCGATTTCGAAATGCTCGAGATCACCGACGAAGAGCCGGCTCCGCTGGCGGTCGTGGCCGAACTCAGCACGCCGCTGACCGAGGCGGCACTCGAGCCGGTGGTGATCATCGGTACCGGTCACGGCGGCTATCAGCTGGCGGCGGCGTTGCGTGCCCAGTCACCGAACCTGCCCATTACTCTGTTTACTGCCGACGACGGCGCCCTGTACAGCAAGCCCGCCCTGTCCAACGCCCTGGCGCTGGGCAAGGATGGCGACAGCCTGGTGAGCGAACCGGCGCTGGCGTGGGAGCAGCGACTCGGGGTACGGGTTTATCCTCATACCCGGGTCGAACGTATCGACCGCGACAACAAGCAACTGCATACCAATATCGGCGTTTACCCCTACGGGCGGCTGGTGCTGGCCACCGGCGCCTCACCCATCGTGATTCCGGTGGCGGGCGAGCAGGGCGCCATGCTCAGCGTGAACGATCTGGGCGATTATCGCCGCTTCCGCCGGCAACTGGTGGGCAAGCAACACGTCACCATTCTGGGCGATGGCCTGATCGGCTGCGAGTTTGCCAACGATCTGGCGGCGCAGGGCGTGGTGGTGACGGTGGTGGGCCTGGGCCAGTGGCCGATGGAGCGACTGATCCCGCAACCTCTGGGCGAGGCGTTGCAACAGGCGTTGTCCGGTCTGGGCGTAGACTGGGCGCTGCAGGACAGCATCGGCCGCATCGACCGTGACGGTGAAGGTTATTGCCTGCAACTGCAAAGCGGCCGCGTGCTGAACACCGATCTGGTGCTGAGCGCCGTGGGCCTGCGGCCCAGTGCCGGTCTGGCTCAGGCCGCCGGGCTCGAGGTTGGCCGGGGCATCAGTGTCGATATCTGTCATCAGACCTCGGATCCCCATATTTTTGCGCTGGGTGATTGTGCCGAGGTAGCAGGGCAGTGGGCGCCCTATATCGCACCCATCAACCAGGCCATGCCGGCGCTGGTGAGCAGCCTGCTCGGCACCCGGACCCCGGCGGCGCTCAAGCCGTCACCGGTATTGGTCAAGACGCCGGTGTTGCCGTTGTCGATAATGCCGGCCAGCGGCGAAGGCGAGTGGCGGGTAGAAGGCAATGGCCAGGAGCTGGCGGCGGGCTTCTATAACCCCGCCGGCGCCCTGACCGGTTTTGCCCTGCTGGGCAGCACACAACAGGGACTGCGCAGCCAGTGGCTGGAGCGTCTGACATCAAACCGCCAGGCGGCCTGAGGAACAGAAGATGATTCATTTACCCAAAGATGATCACAGCTGCGGCTGGTATCAGGCCCTGTCACCGGCCGCGCCGGTGACTCGGCTCAAGGGCGTGCAGCAGGCCGACTATGCGGTGCTGGGCGCCGGCTTTGCCGGCCTGGCGGCGGCCCGCCGGCTGGCCGAACACCATCCACAGGCGCGTATCGTGCTGGTGGATGCCCAGCGGGCGGCCGAGGGCGCCTCGGGCCGTAATTCCGGTTTCGTGATCGATCTGCCGCACAAGTTTGCGCTGGAGCATCCGGATCCGGCCCACAAGCAGAAGCTGCTGGGGCTGAACCGCTCCGCCATCGCCCAGCTGGACGGCCTGGTGCAGCGCCACGGCATCGACTGCCAGTGGTCGGCGGTCGGCAAATATCAGGGCGCGGTGGGCGAGCGAGGTGAGGCCTTTCTCGACCATTTCGAGCACCTGATGAAAGATCTGGGCGAGCCCTACCGCAAGGTGGATCACGGCGAGCTGAGCGCTGTGCTGGGCACGGCTTATTACCGACGCGCTATCTTTACCCCCGGCGGTTATCTGATGCAGCCGGCGGCACTGGTGCGCGGCATGGCAGACAATCTGCCGGACAATGTCGAGTTGCTGGAGCAGTCACCAATCCGCTCCCTGCAAAAAGAGGGCGGCAAGTGGCGCTTGTTGGGGGATGAAGGCGAGATTCAGGCACCGACACTGCTGCTGGGCACCAGTATCTTCACCCGCGAATTTGGCTATCTCAAAAACCGGCTGTTGCCGGTGATGACCTTTGCCAGCTGGACCCGGCCGCTGACCGACGCCGAACTGGCGCGTTACGGCGGCAAGCTGAACTGGGGGCTGACCCCGGCGGATCATGCGGGCACCACGCTGCGCATGACCGCCGACCGGCGCATCCTGATCCGCAACAGCTACAAGCATGTGCCCCGGTATGGCGGCAGCATCAACGACGGCATGCGCCGGCGCATTCAGGCCGATCACCGGCAGGCGTTTCTGGCCCGTTATCCGGATCTGGCCGAGGTGCCTTTCACCCATACCTGGGGCGGTGCCTACGCCATCTCCCGTAATTTCACCAATTTCTTCGGACAACTGGAAGAGGGTGTGTATGCCAGCGCCTGTGACAACGGCGTGGGCGCGGCCTGGGGCACTATTTCCGGTACCCTGCTGGCCGATCTGGCGGTGGGCGCGGAATCCACTCAGCTGCGTGATATTCAGCAGGTGACCGGCATGCCCAGCATCAACCCGCCCGAGCCTTTTCTGGGGCTGGGGGTAAGAAGTCGTATTGCCCTGGCCAAATGGCAAAGTCGGAGCGAATTATGAGTGAAGTCAGAGTCATCGACAGCAAGGATCTGGAGTTCAACTTTCGTGGCGGCCCGCCGGGTGCCGCCTATGTGGCCCGGGCGCTGAGCCCGGAGGTCTCCCCCAATATCGGGGTGGGCTTTGCCCGCTGGGAAGGGGCCGAAGTGGCCTGGACCGTGCTGTATGACGAAGTGGTGTTCGTGATTGAAGGCTGCTTCGAACTGACCGCCAACGGCAAGAAACACGAGGTTCGACCCGGCCAGATGCTGTGGATTCCCGAAGGCACCGAGCTGGTATATGGCGGCCATGCTCTGTTCGGTTATGTGGTTCATCCGGGCAACTGGAAGGAGTTGCACGGACTGGCCTGATAAAATTCGTCTCAAAGCACTACTTTGCCGGCCTTCTTGGCCGGCTTTTTTATGCCGGGTGTTGAGTTTTCAGCCCAGATGATCCAGCGGCAGCGCGGTTTCGTGCTTGATACGGCGCAGCACAAAGC
>JAAEZO010000266.1 GCA_018222825.1 Gammaproteobacteria bacterium | reverse complement strand
TCTACCGGTCTGGCCACCACTCGTCCCTGGCTACGATCCAGCAGCTGGCGACAAAACTCAGGCACGGCGCGCGCCTCAACCGAGACCACACCGGTTACCTCGGCACCGTAATCCACCTGCAGCCATTGCCCCTGATATTCACCGAGCAAAAATTCCAGCAACGCCATATCGCCGTAATCGACCCGGATGCTCAACGGAGCCATGATCCGCCGCTCAACGGTTTGCAGTTGCGTCAGTGCCGACGCCAGGGTGCCGCCATAGGCACGCACCAGGCCCCCGGTACCCAATTTGATACCGCCGAAGTAACGGGCGATGACAGCGGTAATTTCACCAACGCCCGTGCCTTGCAGCTGAGCCAGCATGGGTTTACCCGCGGTGCCCGAAGGCTCGCCGTCATCACTGAAGCCCAGCACTCGCGAGTCGGACGGCATGCCGGCCACAAACGCCCAGCAATGATGCCCGGCCGAAGGCTCCTGCGCGCGCACCGTGCCGATAAAAGCCTTGGCGGCCTCGGCGTCCGGAGTATGAGCCAGATAGGCGATAAAGCGGCTTTTTTTGATCTCCTGCTCCCACACCACCGCAGTGGCCGGTATCAGATAGGGAGACATATTCATGGCGCTCACTCCCAGGCAAGACAAAGCCGCCTAATATTGATTATTCGGCCCATTAGGGGCTGTTGACCTATAAGCCGGCGAAAAATAGCGCGACATTGTTGCCGAATCGGCAGGGGAAGTCATCCTTTGCACATGGTTAACCGCGTTTAACTCCCCTGAAAATAACCAGATTAAATTAAAACAATTGTTTGAATCAGGCATTGAACTCTGCTGTTTTTCTGTTCATAGTGATTTCATTCCTGCCCGGGAGAGTCGGAGCAGATCAAGGGAATCTAAGGAGACATGAGGATGATCTACCAAGGCGAAGCCCTCTCTGTACAAATACTGCAAGACGGTATTGCGGAACTCAGCTTTGACGGCAAAGGCAGCGTCAACAAGCTGGATCGCGCCACCCTGCTGTCACTGGAGCAGGCGGTTACCGCACTGGAGCAAACCCCCGACCTGCACGGCCTGATGCTCACCAGTCGCAAAGACGCCTTTATTGTCGGTGCCGATATCACCGAGTTTCTGGACATGTTCGATCTGCCCCGGGCCAAACTCGACGAATGGCTGTCGCAGGCCAACCGCATTTTCAATCGTATCGAAGACCTGCCCTTCCCCACCGTTAGCGTGGTGCGCGGTTATGCCCTGGGTGGCGGCTGCGAGTGCATTCTGGCGACCGACTTTCGCATTGGTGATGCCAGCGCCCGCATCGGTCTGCCGGAAACCAAGCTCGGCCTGATGCCCGGCTTTGGCGGCACGGTACGGCTGCCCCGGCTGATCGGTGCCGACAACGCCATGGAATGGATCACCACCGGTCAGGACCATAAGGCAGACGCCTGCCTCAAGCTGGGCGTGCTGGATGCGGTGGTCGATACCGACCAACTGCA
Source organism: Gammaproteobacteria bacterium (assembly GCA_018222825.1). GTDB lineage: Bacteria > Pseudomonadota > Gammaproteobacteria > Enterobacterales > Aeromonadaceae > Oceanimonas. Next base: position 981 of record JAAEZO010000266.1, on the reverse strand, counting down.
GGCCTCTGCCATACGGCTGTTGAAGGATGCCGCCCTCGGCAAGCAGGACTGGCGAGCCAGACGAGCGCAGAAAACCGCCCCCCTGACGTTGGACAAGCTGGAAGCCGCCATGAGCTTCAGTACCGCCAAGGGCATGGTGGCCGCCAAGGCCGGGCCGCATTATCCGGCGCCGATGATGGCGGTCACCACCATCGAAGCCGCCGCCGGACTGGGCCGGGATCAGGCGCTGCGCATCGAACAAAGCAATTTCATCACCCTGACCCAGACCTCGGTGGCCCGGGCGCTGGTCGGCATTTTCCTCAATGACCAGGTTATCAAGGGCAAGGCCAGGCAGGCGGCCAAAGCTGTCGAGCCCGCCCGCAAGGCGGCTGTGCTGGGTGCCGGCATCATGGGCGGCGGCATCGCTTACCAGTCGGCGGTAAAAGGTATTCCGGCGGTGATGAAAGACATCAACGACCAGGCGCTGACCCTCGGCATGAACGAAGCAGGCAAACTGCTCAATAAACAGCTGGAACGAGGCAAGATTGATGGCTCCCAGCTGGCCAAGGTACTGACCCGCATCACCCCCACCCTCAGCTATGACGGCCTGCAGGGTGTCGATATCGTGATAGAAGCGGTAGTCGAGAACCCCAAGGTGAAAGCACAGGTGCTGGCCGAGGTGGAAGCCCATGTGGCAGAGGAGACGGTGATTGCGTCCAATACCTCGACCATTCCCATCTCGACCCTGGCGAAAAGCCTCACACGCCCGGAGCGCTTCTGCGGCATGCACTTCTTCAATCCGGTGCACCGCATGCCACTGGTGGAAATCATTCGTGGCGAACAGACCAGCGACGACACCATCAACCGAGTGGTGGCCTATGCCGCAGCCATGGGAAAATCTCCCATCGTGGTCAACGACTGCCCGGGCTTCTTCGTCAACCGGGTGCTGTTCCCCTACTTCTTCGGTTTCAATCGGCTGGTGGCCGACGGCGCCGACTTCGT
>JAAEZO010000265.1 GCA_018222825.1 Gammaproteobacteria bacterium | reverse complement strand
AAACCAGAGAGAGAACCGATGAGCGAGAAAACCGTCACCAAAGCCGATCAGGCCGTGGCCCAGCTGAAAATGCCGCCTCATTCCTTTGAGGCGGAACAGTCCGTATTGGGTGGGCTGCTGCTGGATAACAATGCCTGGGATCGGGTGGCGGAAAAGGTCTCGGAGCCGGACTTTTACAGTCGGCCGCACCGGCTTATCTTTCAGGCCATGCAGCGTCTGAGCCAGATCAGCAACCCCATCGATTTGATCACGGTGCAGGAAGAGCTGGAACGGCACGAGTCGCTGGATACGGTGGGCGGCTTCTCTTATCTGGTGGAAATTGCCAAGAATACCCCCAGCGCCGCCAACATCGGTGCCTATGCCGACATAGTGCGCGAGCGGGCCGTGGTACGGGAAATGATCTCGGTGGCCAACGAGATTGCCGAGGCCGGTTTCGATCCGCAGGGGCGTGACTCCACCGCGCTGCTGGATCTGGCCGAAACCAAGGTATTCAAGATTGCCGAAAGCCGGACCAATGCCAACGAAGGGCCGCAACCGCTGCGGGTGTTGCTCGAAAAGACCATAGATCGCATCGAAGAGCTGTATAAAAATCCTCATCAGGGCATTACCGGTGTGTCTTCCGGCTACTCGGATTTGGATAAAAAAACTGCGGGCTTCCAGTCTTCGGACCTGATTATAGTGGCAGCCCGACCTTCTATGGGTAAAACGACTTTTGCAATGAACCTTTGCGAGCACGCTGCACTAACAAGTGACAAACCTGTACTCATATTCTCCTTGGAAATGCCATCTGAGCAGATTATTATGCGGATGCTTGCTTCCCTGGGACGTATCGATCAAACCCGCATACGGACCGGGCAGCTGGATGATGAAGATTGGGCTCGATTGTCTTCAACCATGGGCATGCTGCTGGAAAAGGGTCAGCTCTATATCGACGACTCTTCCGGCCTGACGCCGACCGAAGTTCGTTCCCGCGCCCGGCGCGTGGCGCGAGAACACGGTGGCATCAGCATGATCATGATCGACTATCTGCAGTTGATGACGGTGCCCAGTCTGTCCGATAACCGAACGCTGGAAATCGCCGAAATCTCCCGCTCGCTCAAATCGCTGGCCAAGGAGCTGAAGGTGCCGGTGATTGCGCTGTCCCAGCTTAACCGAAGCCTGGAGCAGCGGGCCGACAAGCGGCCGGTTAACTCGGATCTGCGGGAATCCGGCTCCATCGAGCAGGATGCCGACTTGATCATGTTTATCTACCGGGACGAGGTCTACCACGACGACACCCCGGAGAAAGGCATCGCCGAAATCATCATCGGCAAGCAACGTAACGGACCCATAGGCAAGGTTCGGCTGACGTTTCAGGGGCAGTTTTCCCGCTTCGATAACTATGCCGGGCCGGATTTCGATGATGATTATTAAGGAGCAGAGATGGATGCACATGGGGCGGTGGCCCGCATCAGTCTGGACGCAGTTCGACATAACCTGCAGGTAGCAAAGCAGCTGGCACCCACGGCCAAGGCGATGGCGGTGGTGAAAGCCAATGCCTATGGCCACGGCGATTTGACCGTGGCGGCGGCGCTCAAGGACGACGCCGACCTGTTTGCGGTGGCCCGGTTTGAAGAAGCACAAAAACTGCGTGCCGGCGGCATTCGCCAGCCGATACTGCTGCTGGAAGGGTTTTTCAACTCGACCCAGCTTGAATTCTCTGCGCTGAACAACTTCCACCTCTGTATTCATCAGTTTGCCCAGCTCGAGGCACTGGAACAGACGCCGCTGGCGGCACCGGTGACGGTGTGGGTGAAAATAGACTCGGGCATGCACCGTGTCGGGTTTACCCCCGAGCAGGCCGATGAAGTCTTTGCCCGGCTGGCGGCCATCGCTCAGGTGGTGCAGCCGGTGAATGCCATGACCCACTTCGCCCGGGCCGACGAGCCCGAGCAGCAGGCGGTGACCGAGGCGCAGATTGCCCGCTTCAAGCAGGTGACCGCCGGCAAGGTCAAGCACACGGCCCTGTGCAACTCGGCCGGTGTGATGGCCTTTCCCGAGGCGCATGCCGATTATATTCGCCCCGGTATCATGCTCTATGGCATCACCCCGTTCGGCGATCGGCAGGGCACCGATTTCGGCCTGCGTCCGGCGATGAACTTCACCACCAGCCTGATTGCCGTGCGCGAGCACAAGGCCGGTGAGCCGGTGGGCTATGCCGGTTCCTGGGTCAGCCCGCGTGATACCCGCATCGGGGTGATTGCGGTCGGTTACGGTGACGGCTATCCGCGTATGGCGCCAACCGGCACGCCGGTGCTGATCAACGGTCGTCGCGTCACTCTGGCTGGCCGAGTGTCGATGGACATGGCCACCGTCGATCTGGGGCCGGAAGCCACCGACCAGGTGGGCGACGAGGTACTGCTGTGGGGCGAAGGCCTGGCGGCGGAAGAAGTGGCCCGACATGTGGGCACCATCGCCTATGAGCTGGTGACCCG
>JAAEZO010000045.1 GCA_018222825.1 Gammaproteobacteria bacterium | reverse complement strand
ACGTAGACTGCCAGACCGATGGCGCCGGCCTGTGCGCACAGCAACAGATCATGGCACTGCCGGTAGTGCAGCTCTGGTTTGAGGGCCGTCGTTTTGCCGAATTCTTCAAGGTGTTCGCGCTTTCGGATATTGAGCACGCCCTCGCCCGCCCCTACGCACTGCTGTTTGATGACGACGTTAATAGCGACGACTGAGCACAGGGTGATAGCTGTACGCCCTGCTCATCCGATAGTTTGGGGCTGGATTCCCGCCTTCGCGGGAATGACGAAACAAGCCACAGACCTGCGAATTTACCACCGGTAGGATCGAATTCATTCGACCAACATGATGACAGGCTCTAAACGCGGTCGAATAAATTCGACCCTACTGAGCACAGGGTGATAGCTGTACGCTCTGCTCATCCGATAATTCGCGGGAATGACGAAACAAGCCACAGACCTGCGAATCTGCCACCGGTAGGGTCGAATTCATTCGACCCTACGATATCTGTCCCCAACCCCTCCTTAAATAAAAACGGCGCGCCCAAAAGGCACGCCGCTTTTGTTTACTCTGAGCTTGTTTAGTCCAGGGTCTGTACGCCGCCGCCGTTGACGAACAGGGTCTGACCGCTGACCCACTGCGAAATGGGGGCGGCAAAATAGAGCACGGCACCGGCAATGTCGTCCGGCTCGCCCAGCCGCTGAAGTGGGGTGTGCGACAGCATGCGGGTTTCAATTTCCGGCGTCAGCACCGAGGCCAGGGCATCGGTTCGCACCGCTCCCGGCCCCACCGCATTCACCCGAATACCGGCCGGGCCATAGTCAAACGCCAGGTTGGCGGTCATGTGGTTGATGGCGGCCTTGGACGAGGCATAGGCGCTGATGGCCGGGCTCTTGTTGATCGAGCTCATCGACGACATGTTGATGATGGAGCCGTAGCCGGCGTTTTCCATGTGCGGGGCACACAGCTGGGCCAGTCGCCAGTTGCTGAACACGTTCAGCTGAAAGGTGCGGGCAAACTGCTCCACGCTGAGTGTGGCCGGGCTTTCACGGCCGGCGCCACCACCGCCGACGTTGTTGACCAGAATATTAATGCCCCCGAATTCGGCCAACGCCTGATTGACCAGCCCGGTGAGATCTTCATCTTTGAGTACGTTGCAGGAGACGGCCAGGGCCTGGCCGCCATCCTGTCGAATATGGCTGGCCACCGCTTCGGCCGCTTCCAGGTTCAGGTCGGCCACCACCACACTGGCGCCGTGGGCGGCCAGCATCAGGCTGCAGGCCTTGCCGATACCATTGGCACCACCGGTAATAATGGCGACTTTGTTATTCAGATCGAACAGTGCTGCTGGCTTCATGATTGTTCCTCTTTAAAGAAAGGGTCGTCAGATAATCCGCCACCGCCTGATAGGCCGGCAGAGAAGTCGGGTCGTTGGCGCCATTGGCAGCCACCGGGTGCGAGGCAAAACGTACCAGCACCATGTCGGCGGCGGGGTCGATATAAATGGTCTGGCCATGCACGCCTCTAGCGGCAAAGGCACCGTCGGCGTTGTGCGTTACCCACCACATGTTGCGATAAGACCAGCCTTGCAGCTTGTCGAACCCGGCCCTGGCAAAGGCTTGCTTACTGCCGCCCTGGCGAATGTCATCAATGGCGGCGGCCGGCAATATCTGCTCCCCCTGCCATTTGCCCTTATTGCGGATCAGCTCGCCAAAGCGGGCCATGTCACGCAGGCCAGCGCTGAGGCCACCGCCGGCAAAGGGAGTACCCAGTTCATCCACCTGATAATAGGCGTCCTGCTCCATGCCGATGTGCCGCCAGATTTTTTGCGACAGCAGTTCGGCCACCGATTGGCCGGTCACGCGAGAGATCACCCAGCCCAGGGCGTCGGTGTTCACGGTTTTATAGCCAAAGGCCTGACCGTGCTCGCCCTGTTTTTTCACCTGGGTCAGGTAGGCAAAATACCCCACCGGGCCGGTGTAATCGGCTGGTTTGGGCAGCGGGTTGCCGGCGGCAGAATAGGCCCACACCTCGGCATTGGGATCGGCGTAATCTTCGCTGTATTGCAGGCCCGTGGTCATGTCCATCAACTGGCGTACCGTGGCGTCGCCGAAGGCCGAGTCTTTCAGTTCCGGTACGTACTCCGCCACCAATTTGCTTTCATCCAGCGTGCCTTCGGCCACCAGAATGGCCGCCAGGGTACCGGTAAAGGATTTGGTCACCGACATGGCCGCGTGTTTCTTGTCTTCACGCAGGGCACCCAGGTAGCGTTCGTACACCACTTCGCCCCGGTGCAGAATAATCAGGCCATCGGTGTAGTTGAGCCCCAGCGCGTCTTCAAAACTCACCGGCTGGGTTGAGCCCCAGGGCAGAAACTGCAGGTGATCGATTAACGGATCGAGCCGATACTCCAGCGGCACCGGTGCCCCCAGCCCTCGAGAAACCTCAACCGTGGGCATGAACTGGCGCATCTTGGTTACGCTGTAACGCAGTGCCGGAAACTGAAAAAAGGAGCCGTCCGCCGCCCGAACCACCTTGTCCGAAGCAGGCGGAAAGCCCTGCATCCAGCCCATCTTTACCGGGTCACTGTCTTGGGCCGAAAGCGGCATTTCGGCAGCATTCGGAGCCAGCGGCTGCAGGCCGATACTCAGCCACAGCGCCATGCCACAAAACCGTTTGGTGTTATTGGAGTCGAACATTCTAAGGGTGATCATTGGCGTTCCCCGCGCAACAGATGGTGGTAGGTCATATCCGGCATTCATCTTCGAAAGAGTGTAGCAGCGGAGCACTTTGAAACCTGTCGTGGGTCACATATTCAGCAATGAAATACAAAAAAAAGCACCGCCCCATCACAGGCCGGTGCTTGTATTCCGTTCACTTAATACAGCGGTTTTAGCCCGCAGCCAATACGCCTTGCGCCAGCCAGCCGGTGTAACCGACATACACCGCCAGCAGCAGCGCGCCTTCAACCCGGTTGATGCGCCCCTGGCGGCCCTTGAAGCCGTAACCCAGCACAAACAACGACAGGGTAAGGCCGCCCATCACCATGAAGTCACGGCTGATCACCTCGGACGCCACTTCCAGCGGATGAATCACGCCAGCCAGGCCGACCACCGCCAGGGTATTGAACAGGTTGGAACCAATCACGTTGCCGATGGCCAGGTCGTGCTGATTCTTGCGAATGGCGGCAATGGACGACGCCAGCTCCGGCAGCGAGGTACCGATGGCCACTATGGTCAGGCCGATGATCAGGTCGCTCACCCCGAAAGACTGGGCAATGTTGACCGCCCCCCACACCAGAATGCGGGAGCTGACAATCAACAGCAGCAAACCGGCCACCAGCCAGAAGATGGCCTGTTTAAGGCTCATCAGGTTTTCGTCCAGCTCCTTCACCTCGTCGCCGGTCATGCTGTCGTTGCCGTTACTCATGCCCTGCCTGATGCTCCAGGCCATCAGCAGTACAAAGACACCCAGCAGCACCATGGCATCGGTCCGCGCCAGCATGCCGTTCCACAACAGCGCCAACGACAACAGGGTGATCAGCAACAGAATGGGCAGCTCTTTGCGCAGTACCTGAGAATGCACCGAAATCGGGCTGATCAGGGCGGTAATGCCCAGAATCAGGCCGATGTTGGCGATGTTGGAGCCATAACCGTTGCCCAGTGCCAGGCCCGGATTGCCTTCCACCGACGAGATAATCGACACCACGATTTCCGGCGCCGAAGTACCGAAACCAACAATCACCATACCAATCAGCAAAGGCGGCATGCCCGCATAACGGGCGGTGGCCGAGGCACCGTCTACAAAACGATCGGCACTCCACACCAGTACGGCAAGGCCGAGTGCAATGGCAGCAATAGACATCAGCATGAGGCGCCTCCAAATTGGACAAGGCAGACAGAAACCAGAGATTTAACAGCAGTGGGTAGCATAAGGACTCTTCAGGGCGGGATATTGAATACCAGAGGCAGACCCACTTCCCGCCCGGAAATAGGTCTGCCTCAGGTCTCATCAATCCAACAGGACACCATCACCATAAGCCTTCGGCTTAGAGATTGTTGACGATGGTTTCGGCAGGCGCCGAACGATTACTCCCCCAAGGGGCGCATATTGTGACAGCTTGAGGCAGCCAAGAAAAGACCCGGCAGGTAAGGATATAGCAGACGGTAAGCTGGCTTGGTCCAATAAATTGGACCCTACGATTCAAGGCTTGCGGCATCTGGCAGATCGTAGGGTCGAATTCATTCGACCAGAGAGATTACAGGCATCACGGCGACTTATCTTCAAGGAAAAGCCGCCAGAGGGAAGCAGAGAGGGGGGGGGGCACCATCGGTCTCCGTGCAGTAACCCCTCCCCAACCCTCCCCTTGCGTTGCACTCCGCTGTTATCCTGAATATTCACGATTAAGGGGAGGGAGCTGTTCCCCCTCACTCCTCACTATTCAAACTTACATACTCGGAAAGGCGAAGTCCGAGGCCTGGTGGCTGGCGCGCTCGGGCCAGCGCTGGGTAATGGTTTTGCGGCGGGTATAAAAGCGTACCGAGTCGGGGCCGTAGGCAGACAGGTCGCCGAACAGCGAGCGTTTCCAGCCGCCGAAGCTGTGGTAGGAAACCGGCACAGGCAGAGGCACGTTGATGCCGACCATGCCTACTTCTATTTCATCGCCAAACAAGCGGGCGGCTTCGCCATCGCGGGTGAAGATACAGGTGCCGTTGCCGTATTCGTGGGCGTTAATCAGGGCGATGGCAGCTTCCAGGCTGTTAACCCGCACCACGCACAATACCGGGCCGAAGATCTCTTCCCGATAGATACTCATCTCGGGGGTGACCCGGTCGAACAGGCAGCCCCCGATAAAGTAACCCTGTTCATGGCCGGCCACCGTCAGGCCGCGACCATCAATGGTCAGCTCGGCGCCCTGCTCCACCCCAGCGCCGATGTAACCTTCTATTTTTGCCAGATGCTCACGGCTGATCACCGGGCCCATGTCCAACCCTCGCTCAGTACCGGGGCCGATTTTCAGTGCATGGATCTGCGGCTCCAGCCTGGCAATCAGTGCATCAGCTACCGCATCGCCTACGCACACCGCCACCGAAATGGCCATGCAACGCTCGCCGCACGAGCCATAGGCCGCGCCCATCAGCGCACTCACCGCGTTGTCCAGGTCCGCGTCGGGCATCAGCACTGCATGATTCTTGGCGCCGCCCAGAGCCTGCACTCGCTTGCCATTGGCGGTGCCTTGAGCGTAGATGTATTCCGCCACCGGGGTGGAACCGACAAAGCTAATGGCCTTGACGTCTTTGTGAGCCAGCAGGGCATCCACCACCGGCTTGCCGCCATGCACCACGCCGATCACGCCCTTCGGCAAACCGGCTTCTTCCAGTAGCTGGGCAATCAGCAGCGAGGAGCTGGGATCTTTTTCGGATGGCTTGAGAATAAAGCAGTTACCGCAGGCAATGGCCATGGGATACATCCACAGCGGCACCATGGCCGGAAAGTTGAACGGGGTAATGCCGGCCACCACTCCCAACGGCTGAAAATCGGACCAGGCGTCGATATTGGGACCCACGTTGCGGGTGTAGTCGCCTTTCAGCAACTCGGGCACCCCGCAGGCGTATTCCACGTTTTCGATGCCCCGCTGCAGCTCGCCTCTGGCATCTTCCAGCGTCTTGCCGTGCTCTTCGCTGATCAACGCGCAAATATCATCGGCCCGCTCTTCCAGCAGCTGCTTGAAGCGAAACATCACCCGCGCCCGTTTGGCCGGCGGCGTATCCCGCCAGGCCGGAAACGCGGCCCGAGCGGCGGCCACTGCCTCGGCCACCAGAGGTTCGTCACCCATGCACAGCCGGCTGCACACTTGGCCGGTAGACGGATTGTGCACTTCCAGAGTGGTGGGGCTGTGGTGGCGTTCGCCGTTGATCAGGTGAGGAATGGTGTTCATCTGGTGATCCTTTTGCTTGTTATGCCAATAGATTGATATTGATTGAATGTTGAACCCCGGTTCGCAGACCATCCCTGTAGGCGCCCATTTATGCGGCGCAATCCTGCAGGCGTATCGTCATTTTCTGGCACGGCGCATGACCTGCAGGTTCGGCGTTGTGGGTATTGCTCAGCGCAGCTGAGCCTGCCGACTAAAGTGGCAGCTACAAAACCACAAGCCTGCCAGCTGAAGCGGCAGCTACATCCGCGTTGTCCTCGACATCTGGTTCAGGGCTGGGCCTTGAGAGTGCGATGCACCGCATTGAACAGCTGTTCCAGCTCGTCCGGGGTGGAAATGAAGGGCGGGCCGAACTGCAGGGTGTCGCCGCCAAAGCGCACGTAGTAGCCCTGCTGCCACAGGCTGAGCGCCAGCTCCATCGGGCGACGGGCAGGCTCACCCGGATAGGGCGCCAGCTGTATCGCTCCGGCCAGACCACAGTTGCGAATATCCACCACATGGGGCAGCCCCTTCAGGCGATGTATTTGCTCTTCAAACACCGGCATCAACGCCCGCACCTGGCCCGGCATGTCTTCATTGATGATCACATCCAGGGTCGCCATGGCCGCGGCGCAGGCCACCGGATGACCGGAATAGGTATAGCCGTGCGGAAATTCCACCATGTAATCGGGCCCGGGCTGCTCCATAAAGGCCTGATGAATGTGCTCTTTGGCGATCACCGCCCCCATGGGAATCACGCCATTGGTGAGCTGCTTGGCCACGTTCATGATGTCGGGCACCACACCAAAGGCGTCGGCACCGAACAGGGCGCCCATGCGACCGAAGCCGGTGATCACCTCGTCGAAAATCAGCAGAATGTCGTGCCGGTCGCACAACTCACGCAGCCGTTGCAAATATCCCACCGGCGGCACTATCACCCCGGCCGATCCGGCCATGGGCTCCACGATCACCGCCGCGATGTTGGAGGCGTCGTGCAGCTCAATCAGCTGCAGCAGATGATCCGCCAGCTCGGCGCCGTGCTCGGGCTGGCCCCTGCTGAAGGTGTTTTCGGCCAACAGGGTATGGGGCAGATGATCCGCCTCCACCAGCTGGCCGTAATGCTTGCGGTTGGGGCCTATGCCACCCAGGCTGGTGCCGCCCATGTTGACCCCGTGATAGCCCCGCGCCCGACCAATGAGCCTGGTTTTTTCCGGTTTGCCCCGGGCGCGCCAGTAGGCGCGGGCCATCTTCAACGCGGTGTCGGCGCATTCGGATCCGGAGTTGGTGAAGAACACTCGGTTCAAATCCGCCGGTGCCAGCTTGGCCAGCCGTTCCGCCAGCTCGAACGCCAACGGATGCCCCAGCTGAAACCCAGGCGCATAGTCCAGGGTATTCAGCTGCCGACTGATGGCCTGGTTGATTTTGGCGTGACGATGCCCCAGACCGGTGCACCAGAGGCCCGAGAGGCTGTCGAACAGCTTGTTGCCCTGAGTGTCGGTAAACCAGGCGCCCTCGGCTTCGGCAATCAGACGCGGCGCGGCCTTGAAGGTCCGGTTGCCGGAAAACGGCATCCAGAAGGCGTCCAGATTCAACTGCCGGGCCTTGGCCTCGGCGGTTCGTTGCGAATCAATCATGCTGTTCATCACGGCTCCTTGTCATAGCTGGTCGCCTCGCGGCACCGCTGAATGACTGAATAATGCAAGCTGTTAACGAGACGTTAAATTTAAACTTAATGAACTTCGGTTAACGATTTACTTAACTTTGCTCTCTGGATATAAACGTCTCTCAATATGAAAGAAGTTCGATACTGTCCTGTAGCTGCCACTTTAGTCGGCAGGCTCAGCTGCGCTGAGCAATACCCACAACATATAACCTGCAGGTCATGCGTTATGTCAGAAAATGACGATGAGCCTGCAAACTTGCGCCACATAAATGGGCGCCTACGGGATTAATGCCTGTGCCAAGAAACAAGTAGGGTCGAATTTATTCGACCACTGGGGTTGCATGTAGGTTGGACTGGTCCATTGAAATGGACCCTACGAGGCGCAGCAGATTTGCGATTTTTGGAGAACATCATGGAGCCAGCAAAGCAGCCGGTGCTGAATCAGGTCAGCGATTTCGAATTGAAGCTGTTGAAAGTGTTTCGCACCGTGGCGGCCTGCGGCGGCTTTTCGGCGGCGGAAGTGAGCCTGGGCATCAGCCGGGCGGCGATCAGCATGCAGATGGCGGATCTGGAAAGTCGATTGGGGTTCAAGCTGTGTCAGCGCGGCCGCGCCGGTTTTGCCCTCACCGACGAAGGGCGGCGGGTGCTGGAAGCCAGCGATCGGCTGGTGGGTGCCCTCGATCATTTCAAGGCCGAAATCAACGATCTGCACCAACACCTGCGCGGCACCCTGGCCATCGGCATTACCGACAACCTGGTCAGCCACCCGGGCATGAAAATCACCCACGGTCTGGCCGCGCTCAAGGCCCGGGGACCGGAGGTGAAAATCAGTATTCACATGCAGCCGTCGAACGACATCGAAATCGGCGTACTCGACGGCCGGCTCAATATCGGCGTGGTGCCCCGGGTGCGCGAGCTGCCGGGACTGGATTATCTGCCGTTGTATGAAGAAGCGTCCAGCCTCTATTGCGGCGCCGGACACCCGCTGTTTTGTGCGAGCGACGAGGCTGAAAAACTGACCGACCATGAGGTGGTGGTACCCAGCTTCGCCCAGCCCGCCGAGGCCCAGGCGCTGTATCGCCGTCATCCGCAGGGCGCGCAGGCCAACGATCGAGAAGGCATCATGTTCCTGCTGCTCACCGGCTGTTATCTCGGTTACCTGCCCGATCACTACGCTCGCCCCTGGGTGGAACTAGGCCGGCTGCGGGCATTACAACCGGGCTTCAGTACCCATTTCTGTGCCATTACCGCCCGCAGCCGCCGGGCCAACCTGGTACTGGATACCTTTCTCGAAACCCTGTCCTCCCCCGGCTAAGCAATATCCTATAACTGGTGTGGATTCTGAAGCTGGTTTGCCTTTACCACCCCCTCGCGAACACGGGGGTCCTGAGTCTTGGCAGACAGCCAGTAGTCTGACCGCTCTGCGCCACACATCCTGGATTCCCGCCTTCGCGGGAATGACAAGAGAGGGTGTGCGGGAATGACAAGAAAGGGCCTGCGGAATAATGACGGGGCCACACCTGTCAGGCTGCATTACTTAACCCGTTTCATTTACCCTATCCAACTGCGACTGGCGCCGTTTGATGCGGGACGCCAGCAGCGAGTCGAACAGCATCTGCAGAAAATGAAACAGAATGCAGCTGACCACCGCCGCCCCGCTGGTGGAGCCCAGCCCCACCAGCACGCTCACCGCCACCGGCATGGTTTTCTGGGACGCGGTAAACATCAGCGCTCGCCGCTCCGCCAGCGCCAGCCGCAACAGCCGACCGCTCAGCACACATAACAGCAACAGCGCCACATGCAGCAGCAGCGACCAGAGCGACAGCTCGAGCAAGGCACCGGCCGAGAGCTGATACAGCGCCTGCCCGCTGGCCGACAGGGTCACCCAGGAAGTCACAATCACGCTCAGGGTGGATACCTGACTCAACCAGGACAGCCCCCCCAGTGCCGGGCGCCACTGTCGCAACAGCATGCCGACGATAAAGGGCAGCAACACAATCTTGAGCAGGGTCACCAGCATGGGCCAGGGCGAAAGTGCCAGCTCGCCCCCTACCAGCAGGCTGAGCATAAAGGGAATGGTGGCGATACCGAGGAAGTTCAGCCCCAGGGTCATGAACAGCGACCAGCTGGCCTTGCCCCCGGTGATGCGAGTCAGCACCACGCAGGACGACAAGGTCGGCGGCACCATCGACATTACCAGCAGCCCCAGGCGCAGGCTGTCGTCCAGCCCGCCGAAGGCATATATCAGCCAGCCCAGCAGCGGCGACAGCAGCAGGCTGATCAGCGCGCCGCTCAACAGGGTGCGGCCAAAGCCCGGCTCCGGCCGCAACTGCCGCAGCGAGGTTTGCAGGCCGTTCATCAGAAAGATCAACGCCACCAGCCAGGGAAGAAGCCCCAGCTGATTCAGCCAGATGCCGGGGGCCGGCAATAACAGGGCGGCGCCGAACGCCAGACACAGCCCCAACGGGAATAACCAGACGATGATGCGGCTCCCTAACCCAGGCTGACCCGGGCTTCGCCGATACCGGGGAAGAGCACTTCCACCTCGGTACCCGGTTCAACGAAGATCATGCCGGTCCAGGTGCCGGCGGTGATCAAATCCCCTTGCTGCAGGCCGCCGTTGCGCGCCACCAGATGGTTGACCGCCTCCGTCAGGATCAGCGTCGGGTCGCCCAGCGGATGCCCGCCGATCTTGTTGGCCTGCTCCTCACCGTTGAAGCGCAAAATCACCGGCTGCTGGCCAAGTTCGATATTCTGCCAGTCGGTCACACCGCTGCCCACCACCAGAGCGCCGTTGATCTGGTTGTCGGCCAGCCGCCACAGCTCGCCGGCCTGCTGCCAGTCCTGCAACCGCGTATCCACCAGCTCTATGGTCACGCACAGCTCGCCGATGGCGTCTTTGACTTCCTGCTCCGTATACAGAACGGCCCGAGGGGTTAACGGGCGACCCAGACGAAACGCCAGCTCGCCCTCGATGCCGATCATGTGAAAGGCGGAAGTGTCGACCTGGGCGCCGCTGTCATGAACCCGCTGGGGAGGAATGGGCGCGCTGTAGGGGGTAACGCCCGGCCGGGGCGCCCCCACTTTCCAGCACGAGGTGCGCAGCCCCTCATCGAGCCAGAGCTTGCGGGCCAGCCCGTCCTGAATGGCATAGGCCTCTGCGACCGTCTGCGGTGCGCAGGGTACCGGCAGCGCCTCGAACTGATTCGCCGCCTGATAGGCCCCGTGCAGCAGGGTAATGGCGTCGGTCACGCTGGTATTTACTGAGGTCATTGACTGTTCTCCATGTGTTGATTGCTTTCCATGCGGTTATTGCCCGGCATCGAAGTGGGTTGTGGTTTCACCGGGCCATTGCCAGCCCGCTTGGGCCGCGGCTTCATACTCGGCCGCCAGTCGGAACAGCAGTTCATCGTCACCGAAGTTACCCACCAACTGAAAACCGATGGGCAGCCCCTGTGGTGCCTGCGCCGACGGCAGATTAATGGCCGGATGGCCGCAGGCATTGACCCAGCCGGTGTAGATGGCATGACCACGCGGGCCGACCTCTCGACCGTCGATTTCGGTAGGATAACCCTGCTCCGCCGGCCAGGGCAGCGCCGCCGCCGAAGGGGTCATGATCACATCTACATGATCAAAGGCGGCACTCACCCGGCGGCGAAAGGCATCGATATCATCCAGGGCATTGAGGTAGGTCGCCGCCACTATGTCGCGGCCTTTGGCCGCCTGAGCGCGGAATTTTTCCGCCGCCACCGGCTCGGCCTCGGGGTAGCGCTCAAACAGCGCCGCCACCGCCACCGCGCCCAGCATCGGCCAGAAGCCATCGACAAAGTCCAGACTGAACGGCAACTCGCCCTCAATCACCTCGTGCCCCTGGGCGCGCAGCACGGCGGCGGCATCGGCAACACTGGCGGCAATGTGCGGGTCCAGCGGATGGTCGCCAAAACGCGGCACATACAGAATGCGCAACCGCTCCGGTCGTGTGGTCCAGTCGACCCGCCCCTGACCAACCCGCAGCGACTTGCGATCCCGGGCATCCTCCCCGGCCATGATGTTGAACAGGGTGGCGGTATCGGCCACCGAGCGGCCGATGGGACCAATCACTTCAAAGTCGAGCATCACCTGAGGCAGGCTGTTCACCCGGGCCACGGCACCGATGGAGGGCTTGAAGCCCACCAGACCGGTGTGCGAGGCCGGTCTGCGAATGGAGCCGCCGCCGTCGGTACCGATGGCCAGCGGTGCAAAACCGGCGGCCACCGAGGCCACACCGCCGCCGGTGGAGCCGCCCGGGGTCAGGGCGGTATTCCAGGGGTTGCGGGTCACCCCGAACAGCGGATTGTCGGTATACCCTTCAAGGGTGAACTCGGGCACATTGGTCTTGCCCAGGATCACCATGCCGGCCCGGCGGCAACGGGCCACCGACAGCTCATCGTCGTCGGCCGGCCGCCCGGCCAGCGCTCTGTTGCCCCAGGTGGTGGCCAGCCCGGCCACGTTGAGGTTGTCCTTGATGGTGACCGGCACGCCATCAAGGGGGCTCAGGGGGCGACCTTGTTGCCAGCGTTGCGTGCTGGCCTCGGCCGCCGCTTCGGCCTCGGGGTTGAGGGCGATCAGCGCATTAAGCTCGGGGTTGAGCGCCCGAATGCGTGCATCGCAGTCCTGCCACACCGCCAGCGGGGTCAGGGTACCGGCGGCAAAGGCCGCCGCCAGTTCGCCGGCGCCGAGGCGCCAGCCGGACTTCATCAGCTCATCATGTTGGGCAGCCATAGGGCAATCTCCGGAAAGGCCATCAGTGACAGGGTAAACAACATCATGATCAGCATGAACGGCAGCACGCCCCACATGACATCCTGAATATTGCCGCCGTCTTTACGCACGCTCTGTACCACGAACAGGTTCATGCCCACCGGCGGGGTGATCAGCGCCAGCTCGCACATCAGTACCACGAACACGCCGTACCAGATGGGGTCCACGCCCAGGGCGGTCACAATCGGATAGGTGATGGGAATGGTCAGCACCTGCATCGACAGCACGTCCATAAACATGCCCAGCGCCAGGTAGAACAGGATCAGCACCAGCAGCAGACCGGTGGTGCTCAGCCCGAACGAGGTCACCCAGTCGGTCAGCTCGTCCACCACACCGGTGAGGCTGATGGTCAGGTTGAGCACGAAGGCGGCGGTGATGATCAGCAGTATCATGCCGGTGATGCGGGCAGTCTGGATGAAGCTTTCCTGCAGAAACTTCATGTTCAGCCGACCGGCACGCCAGGAGAAGAACAGCGCTGTCATCACCCCCAGTGCCGCCGATTCGGTAGCGGTGGCAATGCCCATATAGATGCTGCCCATCACGATGCCGAACACCACTGCCGGCGGAATCAGGAAGCGGGACATGCGCAGCTTTTCACGCAAGGTAATGACCTCTTCACGCTTGCCGTCCTTGCCCATGTTGGAAATGCCGATATACACCATGAACGACAGGCTGAGCAGAATACCCGGGATCAGGCCGGCCATGAACAGCTTGCCGATGGAGTTGCTGGTCAGCGAACCGTAAATCAGCATGTTGACGCTGGGCGGAATAAGAATGCCCAGGGTGCCGCCCGCCGCCAGGCTGCCAAGCGACTGGCGCATGGAATACTTACGCTCGTTGAGTGAAGGTAACGCTACGGTGCCGATGGTGGCGGCGGTGGCAACAGAAGAACCGGAAGTGGCGGCAAACAGCGCACAGGAGCCGATGTTGGTGTGCAACAGACCACCGGGCAGGCGCCCCAGCCAGGCCGCCATCGCCAGATACATCTTGTCGGCGATACCGCTGCGCAGCAGCAGTTCACCCAGCATGATGAACAGCGGAATGGCGGTCAGAATCGCCTCGTTGTGCACGCTCCAGACCACGGAGCCGATGGAGTCGACAAACGGCATGCCGAACACCATGACCCCGCCAATCACCCCTATCAAGGCCATGCTGACGGCGATGGGCATGCCCAACAGCAACAGTCCCAGCATGGCGAAAAAGCCGACAAATACTACGGATAAGCTCATTGGGTTCCCTCCCTTACCGGCTGCGCGGAGATGCCAGCGGATAGCGATGCCTCTTCGACGGTGCCGTTAGCCTGCTGACGGTGTTCAAAATCTTCCAGTTCTTCTTTCAGCTCTTCACTGACGCCCTTGGGATGAAACTCCTCGTTCAGCTGTTCACTGCGGCCGCTGAGCAGCAACCAGGTTGCGCGCAGACCGTAAATGGCAGCGGTAAAGGCAAACACGGTCAAACCGGCCAGCCAGACGCCCTGAGGGTACTTGAGCGGTGTGGCCCAGGGAGTTTGTGCCGTGCTGCCGTAATCCAGGGTTTCCAGCACGATTTGCAGACAGACCCAGAACAGGAACAGACCGAACAACGCCATCAGGGTGGCCGACAGCCAGTTGAACAGGGTTTGCAAAGACTGGGGGAATTTCTCGTGAAAGATATCGATACGCATGTGGGCACGACCCAACAGCGCCAGGGTAAAAGACAGGGTGGCTCCCGCCGCCAGGGCGTAACCGCCCAGCTCATCCACCCCCTGTAACGACACGTTGAAAAACTTGCGCAACAGGGTTTCGGTCACCACCAGCACAGACAACAGGAGAAAGATTCCTCCAAACACCATGCTGGCCATATATTCAATTCGTTTCATCAGATACCTCCTTGTCACCACATGAAAAGCGGGGGACTGGCCCCCGCTTGAATGCAGCATTACATGCCGGCAATGGCGCCGACATCGCGCTTCCAGTCGCTGGCGCATTCGGGGTTGGTCTTGTTACAGACTTCCGCCCAGGTCGGGAAAGACACCTCTTTCACCGTATTGGCAACAATACTCAGATCCTGCTCGGTCACCGGTACCTCGACCAGGTCGAACTTGGTGCCGGTGGTGCAGGGCTCGCCGCCCACGTTGCAACGGCCGGCATCCTCGAACAGCTCCTCGGAGTAGGTCCAGATTTCATCGATCAATCCATCGAAGGCGCTCTGCAGCGTCACCTGCTGATCCGGCGTCAGCTTGTTCCAGGCCTTGAGGTTGATACCATAACCATTGAGCGCCATCTGAAAGCCCAGCGGCAGCACATGGGTGGTCACCTCGGGCCAGCCGGCGGAGTTGGCCGAACTGGGGCCGGTAATGGCACACTCAATCACGCCCAATGCCAGACTCTGATGCACATCGCCGAAGCCGATCGGTACCGGAATGCCACCCACCGACTCGACAAACTGGGCCAGATTCTGGTCGTAGACCCGGACCTTCAGGCCTTTGACATCGCTCAGGCTCTCGATCGGGTGGTTACAGAACATCACCTGCGGGCCGAAGGGCCAGACACCCAGCAGCTTGGTGTTGAAACGTTCCTGCAGCCGCTTGTCTACCGTTTCCTTGTAGGCGTCGGCCACCTGGCGACCCTGAGCAAAGTCCGGGCTCAGCCCCACCAGATCCAGACCGAGAATGGTCGGCTCGTCGCGGGAGATCTGCGACATGCGCAGCGACACCAAATCGAACATGCCCGACTTCAGCACTCGCAGCTGTTCCACGTCCTTGATACCGGTGGTATCCAGCGGCTTGTAGTTCACCTTGAGCGGCAGGCCGGTTTTTTCGGCCAGGGTTTCGAAGAACGGCTGTTCCTTGTTTTTCTGAATCAGCCCGGTAGCCAGCGGCTGGCCGATCACCTTCAGCTTGATGGTGTCTTCCGCCATGGCGGGGCTGGCCGATACCGCGGCACAGACCAATGCAGAGAGCAGCAGTTTTTTCATCGTGGAACTCCTTCCTTGAACACAAACATAATGTGCGCATCATGCGCAGCATGGCGTCGGCGGGGTCCCACCGACGCCCGTTATCAGGCGCTGGTGTCGGACAGGTAGGCCATGGCCGCCTGTACACCCCCGCTCTGATGCGGTACCCCGGCACAGGCCAGGCCCATCTCGACACCGCTCAGGGTGCCGAGCAGGGTCAGATCATTGATGTCACCCAGATGGCCGATGCGGAACACCCGCCCCTTGAGCTTGCCCAGGCCCGCGCCCAGCGACATGTCGAAGCGATCCAGAATCACCTTGCGCAACTGGTCCGCGTCCTGCCCCTCCGGCAGCAACACGGTAGTGAGCACCGGGCTGTGCTCGTTCTCGTTGAGGCACAACACTTCCAGCCCCCAAGCGCGCACCGCACGGCGAGTCGCCTCGGCGTGACGCTGGTGGCGGGAAAACACCTGCTCCAGACCTTCTTCTTCCAGCATGCCGATGGCTTCCTTCAGGCCGTACAGCAAGTTGGTGGCGGGGGTATAGGGGAAATAACCGGTGGCATTGCTGGCCAGCATCGGCTGCCAGTCCCAGTAGGATTTGGGCAGGGTGGACTGCTCGGCGGCCTTGAGTGCCTTGTCGCTCAGGGCGTTGAAGCTGATGCCCGGCGGCAGCATCAGGCCTTTCTGAGAGCCGGACACGGTGACGTCCACGCCCCATTCGTCGTGGCGGTAATCGGCAGATGCCAGCCCCGAGATGGTGTCGACCATGAACAGCGCCGGATGCCCAGTGCCGTCGATGGCCTTGCGCACCTCGGCAATGCGGCTGGTTACCCCGGTGGAGGTTTCGTTGTGCACCACACACACCGCCTTGATGCTGTGCCCGGTATCCGCCTGCAGATGGCTGGTAATGGCCTGCGGATCGGCACCCTGGCGCCAGTCACCGGGAATGAATTCCACTTCCAGCCCCAGCTTGGTGGCCAGTTCGTGCCACAGGGTGGCAAACTGGCCGGTTTCGCACATCAGCACCTTGTCGCCGGCGCTCAGGGTGTTGACCAGCGCCGCCTCCCAGGCACCGGTGCCCGAGGCCGGGTAAATGATCACCGGGCTCTCGGTCTTGAACATGCGCTTGATGCCGGCCAGCACTTCCTTGCCCAGCTCGGCAAATTCCGGCCCTCTATGATCGATGGTCGGGTAGTCCATGGCGCGCAGAATGCGGTCCGGCACCGGTGACGGGCCGGGGATCTGCAGAAAATGACGACCACTTTTATATGACATGACTCACTCCTTTGATGGGCTTGCTGTCGTGGGGAAAATCCCCATTTCCTTGATTAATTCAACCGAACAATGCCTGCCTCGGTCCTGGGTAATTCGAGTCTGGCCAGGCCGCAGGCCTGGGTAACCGCGCAGGCCATGCCGTCGAGCAGCGGCACCGATACTCTGCCCTGCAGGCGGCGGTGCAAACCGGCGACCACGGCGCCGACCAGAATCACGCTCTCGGCGCCGTCGGCCACCAGCCGGTTGCAGGCCTCGATCAACGCGGCATCAAACTGTTCCGGCGCCGCGTGCACCGCCGGTGCATCGGCGGCAATGGCTTCGATACCGGCCAGGCGGGCGGCCAGACCGTGCCGTTCCACCAGCTCTCGATATAGCGGTACCGTTTGCGGCCCCATCACCACCAGGCCGTAGCGACCGCCGACCATGCAGGCGGTGAGCAGGCTTGCTTCCAGCAGGCCGACCACCGGCACAGTCAGCGACTCGCGCAGGGCCCACAGGCCGGTGTCCAGCGACACCCCCACCACTACGGCATCACACCCTTCTACGGCTGCTTCAACCGCCTCGATACAGGCATGCTCGGCAATGGCGCAATCGCGGCGCGTCTGGATCACCGCCGCGCCAAAACTGCCGGTGGCGGTGCTCAGTTGCCAGTCGGCCGGCAGCGACAGCCGGGCTTCGCGCGCCAGCTGTTCGGTGATGCTTCGGCTGGTGTTGGCGTTGACGAGCAGCAGTCGCATCGGCTTATCCTCTGACCTTGGGCTTGGCCATGTCCGGCTTGCCGCAGGGCAGAAAACGCCCCTGCCCGGCCCGGCCCAGCACCTCGCCGTCATTCCAGACCAGCTCGCCGCGACTCAGGGTCATCACCGGCCAGCCGGTGACGGTGCGGCCTTCATAGGGGGTGTAATCCACGTCGTGATGCAGCATTTCGTTGCGAATGGTGACTTCCCGCCTGGGATCCCACAGCGCGATATCCGCATCGGCGCCGATGGCGATGGTGCCCTTGCGCGGATACAGGCCGTAGAGCTTGGCCGGGTTGGTGGAAGTCAGCTCGACAAACTTGTTGAGGCTGATGCGGCCTTTATTGACCCCTTCCGAGAACAGCAGCGGCAGTCGGGTTTCAAGACCCGGAATGCCGTTGGGAATGTAGGGGAAGTCCACTTCTTCGCCGTTCGGCTTCTTGCCCTGCGGGTCTTCATAACGAAACGGTGCGTGATCCGAAGAGAAAATGGTGAACAGACCGTCGTCCAGGCCATCCCAGATCACCTGCTGATTGGACTGGTCCCGTGGCGGCGGGCTGCACACGCACTTGGCGCCTTCGTAACCGTCCAGGCCCAGATCTTCGGCGGTAAGAAACAGATACTGGGGGCAGGTTTCCGCATAGATGCTGATGCCCTTGCTGCGTGCCCAGCGAATTTGCTCCACCGCCTCGGCGCCGGACACATGCACCACCAGAATGGGCACGTCCACCAGCTCCGACAGGGCGATGGCCCTGTGGGTCGCTTCCCGCTCCACCAGCATGGGGCGGGAGGCCGCATGATATTTGGGGGCGGTGTGACCCGCATCGAGCAGGCGCTTGGTCAGCCAGCCGATGCAGTCGGCGTTTTCCGCATGAATCATCGCCATGGCGCCTTCGGCCCGGGCCAGCGCCAGCACATCGAGGATCTGGCCGTCGTTGAGCTTGAGGTCGTCATAGGTCATGTAAATCTTGAAGGAGGTGCAGCCCTGGCGGATCAGCTCCGGCAGCTCTTCCTTGAGTACGGTTTCGGTGGGGTCGGTCACAATCAGGTGAAAGGCATAATCGACCACCGCCTTACCCTCGGCACGGCGGTGATAATCTTCTACCGCCGCCTTCAGCGACTGGCCTTTTTCCTGGGCCGCGAAGGGCATCACAGTGGTGGTGCCGCCACAGGCGGCGGAGCGGGTGCCGGTATAAAAGTCATCGGCCATGCGCAGCCCTTCCGGCATGGGTTGGTCCAGGTGGCAGTGGGCATCCACCCCGCCCGGCAACAGCCACAGCCCGGTGGCATCGATTTCCCGTTTGCCCGGGCCGATATTCTCGCCCATGGCGACGATGCGACCATCACGGATGGCCAGATCACAGTCGGTGATGTCGGCGGCGGTGGCGATGCGACCATTGCGGATTACCAGATCGAATTCAGACATGTCCCTTCCTCGTTTGCCGTTTATCTGTCCACTGCCGAAGCAGGTGATATTGAATATATAATTATATATTCGTAATTAAACAGCTATTCGAAGCGGGTTCAATCGACGAGAGAGAGGATTGTGATCAATGTCACTTAAATGTAAATAAATCGTTAACTTCGGCTTTTCAGGCATGTTCGATTAACACGCTATTTGTCGTTATTTATCCGCAGATAACATTGATATATCGGTCTTTAGCGACTAAATAGCGACAAAAATACAAATGGAATTCTTATGAGGTTATATCTGGTCAGCTGAGCTGTTGGCCTGAGTCGGCGCTGGAAAACGGGGGCTGGAGGGAGAATCAATACGGGTAAAGCAGCATCCCGCTGGCGGCGGGATGACGGACTATACGGCTTTCTTGGTATCTTCGAGCTCTTTGGCCAGGGTGCCGCCGGTATGCAGCACATGCTCGGCCAGAATACGACCGGCCAGCTCGGCATTGTGGTCACGCAGCGCATCCAGCAGGGCTCGGTGTTCCTCCACCGATTCTTCCCACCGGTGTTGCATGCCGATGGCCAGATAGCGCCCGCGGCTGACCCGATTCATCAACTGATGGTGCAGCTGGGTCAGGGTATCGTTGCCCGCCAGCTCGATGATCAGCCGGTGAATATGCTGATTGGTTTCAAAATACTCGTTGCGCTCCCGAGCCTGATAATGGCGTTCGAGCTTGTCCTGCAACTTGCTCAGCCGGGCGAGATCACTCTCGCTGACCTTGACCGCGGTCAGTTCGGCGGCGCGCCGTTCCAGAGAGCTGATGATCTCGAAATGCTCACGAATTTCTTCGGGCGTGATGGTAGCCACCCAGGCGCCCCGGTTGGGCTCTATGGTGACCAGGCCTTCGGAATGCAGCACTTTCAATGCCTCGCGCAACGGCGTGCGAGAAATGTCCAGTTGCTGGCATAACTCGGGCTCGTGAATACGCTGGCCTTCTTTCAGCTCGCCTTCGATGATCATGGTACGTACGCAATCGGCCA
>JAAEZO010000264.1 GCA_018222825.1 Gammaproteobacteria bacterium | reverse complement strand
CCCCACAGCAGCTGGTCGCCAACCGAGAACGCAGACAGGTATTGCGGGCCCATGTTCAGTTTGCGCAGACGGCCAACCGGAACGGTCAGGGTGCCGGTTACCGCGGCCGGGGTCAGTTCTTCCATCGACAGCTGACGGTCGTTGGGAATCACCTTGACCCAGTCGTTGTGGCTGGCCAGCAACTTCTCGACTTCGGGGATGGAGATGTCTTCCTTCAGCTTGATGGTGAACGACTGGCTGTGGCAGCGCAGGGCACCGACGCGTACGCACAGGCCGTCAACCGGAATGGTCTGCTCGATGCCGAGGATCTTGTTGGTTTCGGCCTGACCTTTCCACTCTTCGCGGCTCTGACCGTTTTCCAGCTGGGAGTCGATCCAGGGGATCAGGCTGCCGGCCAGCGGTACGCCGAAGTTGTCGACCGGCAGATCGCCGCTGCGGGTTTTTTCGGTGACCTTGCGTTCCAGTTCGAGAATGGCGGAAGCCGGATCGGCCAGCTCTTCGGCTACTTCGTCACGCAGCATGCCCATCTGGGTGATCAGCTCGCGCATGTGACGGGCGCCGCCGCCGGAGGCCGCCTGGTAGGTAGACACCGCTACCCATTCGACCAGATCTTTTTCGAACAGGCCACCCAGTGCCATCAGCATCAGGCTGACGGTACAGTTGCCGCCGACGAAAGTCTTGGCGCCATTGTCCAGCGCCTGCTGGATTTGCTTGCCGTTGACCGGATCCAGCACGATCAGTGCTTCGTCATCCATGCGCAGGGCAGAGGCGGCGTCGATCCAGTAGCCGTTCCAGCCGGCGGCACGCAGCTTGGGATAGACTTCCTTGGTGTAATCGCCGCCCTGACAGGTCAGTACCACATCCAGTGCCTTGAGGGCCTCGATGTCGTAGGCGTTCTGCAGGGTGCCGGCATCGGTGCCGAAGTCGGGGGCAGGCTGACCCGCCTGGGAGGTGGTGAAAAAGACCGGTTTGATACGAGAGAAATCACCTTCTTCCACCATACGGCTCATTAACACCGAGCCCACCATGCCACGCCAACCGACCAGACCTACAGTTTTCATCATCAAATGTCCTTCCCTTGGAAGTGAATAAATAAAATGCCCTATTCACCATACTGATTGAGCAAAAAGGTGCAAGAAATAACGGAAAGACGGCGGTAACGGCTCAGGCGCCTAACGACAGAAAGGCGAGCACGAAGACCGGTGCTGCCAGGCTTAAAATGAAGCCGGAGACGATGGCAACCGGCACTATGGCCACACCGCCGGAGCGCTGCAGCACCGGCAGCGTAAAGTCCATGGCGGTGGCGCCACCATAGCCGATGGCGCAGGACGGATGGCGGCGCATCAGCGTCGGAATCAGCATGATGGCGACCAGCTCCCGGGCCAGATCGTTGAGAAAGGCGGCGCTGCCCATCACCGGCCCCAATTGGTCGCTGATCAGAATGCCCGACAGTGAATACCAGCCATAGCCGGACGAAAAGGCCAGGCCGTGACTCAGCGGCATGTTCAGCAGCCAGGCACCGGCCAGGCCGCCGCCCCAGGAGCTGACCATCACGACCAGCGCGATGCTCAGCCCCCAGGGGTTGAGCAATATCTGCCGCAGTTTCATGCCGGAATTACGCAACTGAATGCCGATCAGCAGCAACAACAGCATCAGGGCCCATTCGCTCAGGGCGTCGACCGCAAACCATTCGGGATCAAGCAATTGCCCCAGCAGTACACCGGCCATTATCACCAGGCACAACCAGACCGAGTCCAGCAGCAGTGACCACTTACTGATAACGGGTGCGCCTCGCTCGCCGCTGACCCGGCCCCGGCGTACATCCAGCAGCCAGAGTCCGGCCAGGTTGGCGAGGGTAATACAGATGAGAAACACGCCACAGACGGTAAAAATGGTACCTAGGTGGGCGGTCAGGTTATCGACGAAGGCCAGGCTGATCCCCATCAGAAACAGGATCAAGTAGACCATGCGCGCCACCGACACATTGATGACATGCAGAATCGACTGGGAGCGGCAGGGGATGCAATAGCCCAGCGCCAGAGGCAACAACACGATAAGTAAGCCGGAGTACATAGGGTTTATCTTCCAATTTGTTGATTCAGCGGGCTTTTTAACCGCTATATTCCATTGGCGACAGGATACGTGAGCCGAAATGGAAAAAAAAGCCGAAATATGTGCGGTGTGACTTTGTGGTCAGTGCCGAGATCGCGCACAAGAGGCCAGATGATGCTGGGCGACAGTTAATGCAGCGAAAACATTCAATTTTGATAATTTATTCGATATTTCTGCATAATATTATACTGCTGATGAAGTATTATTCTGTATAAAAAACCAACTGGTGTGCTTTTGGGAAGTGGATTATGTTGTTTTTGATGCAAGCAGATGGTAGTTTTCTTTACGACGGTTAACAACCTGTTAACCATTAGTGCAACTATGCCGCCTTGATCGGCATCGGGAACAAGGGTCTAACGGATGAGTAAAGCTGCCCTGGAAGTGTCGG
>JAAEZO010000044.1 GCA_018222825.1 Gammaproteobacteria bacterium | reverse complement strand
CCATCTTCGCCCCGGCCATTCAGGCCACCGGGCTGGATCCGGTGCTGGTGGGGGTGCTCATCACCCTGCAGGTGGCCATCGGCTCGGCCACGCCGCCGTTTGGCTGCGATATATTCACCGCCATCGCCATCTTCAAACGCCCCTACATGGAAGTGATCCGCGGTACGCCACCCTTTATTTTCATGCTGGTGGCCGCCGCCGGGCTGATTATCGCCTTTCCGGATATCGCCCTGTTTTTACGTGATCTGGCCTTTGCCGATTAATGTTTCCAGCTAACGACACGATAAGATAACGAAGATCCATAACATCGCTGTGGCCGTGAATGACGCCACCGAATACCAGTCACGGCCAATGGCGATATTATGGGTCTCATCACTCCAGACCAGATAACTCCACCACTCGCCTCTCGAACCCGCTGCTGCTCTGTCACCTATTAACCCTATTAAACATACCGAAAATTAGCTAACCTGCCGTCGTTACAATAAAAAGGAATTTTTATATGGTCTCCTCTGCGGCAAGATCATTTTTTTTGTCCGTATTTTTGCTGCTTTCTATCGGCATTTCCACCAGCCAGGCGGCACCTCGACAACTGGTGATTCTCACCTGGCCCGACTATCTGGATCCGGCACTGGTCGCCCGGTTTGAGCAACAATACGATGCAAAGGTCGACGAAGTATTTTTCAGCTCGGATGATAAACGCACCGAAATGCTGCTGTCTAATGGTGGCATCGGTTACGACCTGATACTGGTGTCGGGGATCGTGCTGGATGCATATGCCAAACGGGGCTGGTTAATGCAGATCGAACATGAAAGAGCGCCCAATCTGCAGCATCTCGATCCTCGCTGGCTCAATGCCTTCGAAGGAACGGCCGAATACGGTGTGCCCTATTTTTGGGGAACCACCGGCATTATTTATCGTAGTGATCTGGTCACCACCCCGATCACCCGTTGGCAGCAACTGTTTCAGCCGGCGCCCGAGCTGCAAGGAAAAATAGCCATGGTCGATACCTCGGCCGACATGATTGGCATGGCACTGAAATCGCTGGGGTATTCAGCCAACAGCAAGAATAAGGAACAACTTGCCGAAGCCGAAACCTTATTGCTCCGGCAAAAGCCCTATGTAGGCACCTATCAATACCCTCCTCTTGACGAGCGCTCGCCACTGCTCACCGGTAATATCATGGCCGCCATGATATACAGCGGTGACGCCTTGAAACTGCAGGAGCATAATGAGCAACTGAAATATGTGACACCGGAAGAAGGAAGCAGTATCTGGGCGGATTACTTCACGCTTGGCGCTCAGTCTCGGGAACCCGAACTGGCCTATGCCTTCCTTGATTTTATCAATGAGCCGTCTCACGCCGCCCGGCAGGCACAGTTTGTTTATTACGCCACTCCCAACACGGCAGCGAAAGCACTATTACCTGAAGAGTTCTTGCAGCATCCGATTATTTACCCTGACCCGGCCTCGCTCGACCATTCCGAGTTTTATCACCGTCAGCCTGCCACCGCGATGCGCCAGCGTAACCATATCTCGGCCCGCGTACTGCAATAAACCAGCCCACGGCCGAACCATAAAGAGTCTGTATGAAACTGAGTACCAAATTACCCCTGCTGGTCATTCCGCTGCTTGCGGTTCCCATGCTGCTGATTGGGCTGTTGGCGTATCAGCAACTCAAAGAAAGTGCCCAGACTAAAGGGCAGCAGGAAATCAAGGTGCTGATGGACTCACTGCAGAATCAGTTAAACCAGCTGACCGAGGCGGCTGAAGCCAATGTCTCCATTTTCGCCGACGATCCCCTGCTTAAAAGCTATGTGTTGAATGGAAATCTCGACGAGCGCTATACCCTGATGCAGCGCCCGCTGCAGAATAAACTCGCCAGCATTCAGCATGTCTACCCGGATTATTACGAGATTCGAGTGCTGCAGCCCAACGGCTTTGAAGATCTGCGCCTGACCAACCGGGATATTCCCAACCGGAGTGAAGAAGAAGCGGACAATCCGGGCTTTATTTCGATGCAGCAAGCCGACGCCGATACCTTGAGCCGTATCCTGATCAACCCCGACAATCAGGAGCCGGCCCTTTATGTATCGCGCCGTATTCGACTGCTCAACCTGGGCACCGATCCCTATAACGCAGAACCCAGGCTTAGAGGTTACCTCAGCCTGACCATCAGCCTGCAGCCGCTGATCGAGTTGTTATCCACTACTCCCTGGGGCGGTGCCGAGCTGTTACTGACCAATAGCCGGCATAGCGTGCTGTCTACCTCACTCGATGCACATCAGGCACGGCTGCCGTTGGAAGACTTTATCACCATTATCAAGGAGCAACCGCAAGGCAGCACCAGCGTCGAGTTCAGGGGACAGGACTATCTGCATTACAGCCGGCAACTTCATCCGGATTTGCAGGCACACCTGCTGCTCCCCAAAGCAGAGCTGTTACAAGAGTCGCGCAATATAGGCCGTCTGGTACTGATGGTCTGCCTGGGCGCCATCATTCTTTCTGTGCCCCTGCTGCTGCTGCTGTTCCGTCATCAGTTTCTCAAGCCGGTACAGCGTCTTAATCAGGCACTGGCCAATCTGGGGCATAGCCAGCAGTTGATCCAGCTACCGATTCAGAACGACGACGA
Source organism: Gammaproteobacteria bacterium (assembly GCA_018222825.1). Classification (GTDB taxonomy): domain Bacteria; phylum Pseudomonadota; class Gammaproteobacteria; order Enterobacterales; family Aeromonadaceae; genus Oceanimonas. The sequence goes on along the minus strand of JAAEZO010000044.1, from coordinate 17,425 downwards.
GATCGGCGAGCTCAGTCTCTCCTTCAACCGCATGAGCATGGCATTACAAAAATCGAACGAGCGCATCCGCACCCTGGCGTTTCAGGACAGTCTCACCGGCCTGGCCAACAGACTGATGTTTATCAAAATGGTACGCCGCGCCATTGACCGTTCGAAAAAAAATCAGACCCAATTTGCCGTGCTGTTTCTGGATCTGGATAACTTCAAACAGATAAACGACACTCATGGCCACCCGAGCGGAGACAAGCTGCTGACCGAGGTCGCCCATATTATCCAGAGCAGGCTGAGGGCCGATGATAGCCTGAGCGGCCCATTCTTTAGCGATGACGACTCTGATCTGGCGCGCTTCGGCGGCGATGAATTCACCTTGTTGCTGCGCGATATGGACTGTGCTCGCGATGTGGCCTCGGTTGCCGAACGTTTGATTCATGCTATCTCTCAGCCCATCGACCTCAACGGCATCTCCTGTTATACCGGCTGCAGCATCGGTATCGCCCTTTATCCGGATGACGGCACCAGCGTCGAAGAACTGATCAAACATGCGGATCTGGCCATGTATCAGGCCAAAAGCACCGGCAAGGGAAACTACCAGTTTTTCTCCAAGCCCCTGGCGACCCAGTCTCAGCAACAGGCCCGGATTATTCAGCGACTGCACCATGCCGTTGAAGATGACGTATTTGAACTCTTCTATCAGCCCATTATTGATAATCACAGCCGCAAGCTGGTTTCGGTTGAAGCATTGATCCGTTGGACAGACGAAGAGCTGGGGGTGGTTTCACCAGCCGTGTTTATTCCTCTGGCAGAGAAAAACGGCATGATTCAGGCCATCGGAAACTGGGTGCTGGAAGAAGCGGCACGACAACTGCAGGTATGGAAAACCGAGTATGGTATCAGCACCAAAGTAGCGGTCAATATCTCCAGTATTCAGCTACAACAACCGGAATTCGCTCACCAGATAACCGAGTTGCTGACCAGATATCGGCTCGATTCACAGGATCTGTATATCGAACTCACCGAAACGGCGCTGCTCCAGGGGCAGGGACAGGATCAGGAACTGGTCATGAATAACCTCCATGAACTACATCGCCGAGGAATCAGTATCGCGCTCGACGATTTCGGTACCGGGTATTCTTCTCTCAGCTACCTGCAAAACCTGCCTATCGATATCCTCAAGATCGATCGCAGCTTCATCATCAACCTGCAGGAAAACAACAATGGTGCCATATTGTCGGCGATCATCACCATGGCTCACTCGCTGGGCATGAAGGTGGTAGCCGAAGGAGTGGAAGATCAGCGTCACCTGGCGTTTCTGACGGCCGAAGGCTGCGACCTGTTACAGGGCTATCTGTTTGGTCGCCCCGGCCCGGCCAGCGACATCACCGCATGGTTCATGCAGGAAGCTTCCTGTGATGTTTCATTGTCACCAGCCTGACTGGCGCACGCAGTAAAAAAGGGCCCACAGGCCCTTGATGACGGGTGCCGGTTACCGGCCTCGATGTTCGGTAGCCGTGCGGCGGCGATCTTCGTTATCTGTAATTGCTAAAACTGCAAAGCCAGCACGGTTTACCCGAGCCGGCTACGCCCAGCCCTGAATCTGCTCGACGGTCAGCAGCTGTTCCAGTGCCGGTTTGGCAAACAGGTAGCCCTGCAGATAACGCACGCCGGCGTTGACCAGAAAGTCCCGTTCTTCCACCGTTTCAATGCCTTCGGCCAGAATAACCACCCCCAGCTCGGCACAAACCCGCTGAATCTCGATCAGACGCCGCTGAGACGCGGGCTGCTGGTGAATATTGCGAATCAGGCCCATATCCAGCTTCAGAATATTGGGCCGCAGGCTGTGCAGCCAGTCCAGGCTGGCAAAGCCGGCACCAAAGTCATCGATGGCGGTGCGAAAGCCATGACGGGCATAGGATTCAAAGATGCGCTTGAGTTTGTTCTGACTCACAATCTGCTCACCTTCGATCACCTCGAAGATGATTTTTTTGAGATCAAACTGATACAGGGTGGCCGCTTCTATGGTTGCCCGAATGCAGGTATCCGGGTTATAGATGGCGTTGGGCATAAAGTTGATGCTGAGCAGGACGTCACACCCCAGCCGGGCGGCGGTTTCTATCGCCTTCACCCGGCAGGACTGATCGAAGTAATATTTGTTGTCGTCGTTGATACGTTCAAATACCCAGCCGGCCCCCTGCCCTTCGGAGCCGCGCACCAGCGCCTCATAGGCAAATATGTTCTGTTGCTGCCAGTCGATGATCGGCTGAAAGGCCATTCTGATTTCAAACCCAAGCGACTGGCCACTCAGGCAATCCATGCAACTCTGTTGCTTTATCTGTAGCGGAATATTCATTGCCTTGCCTTATGCCTCGGTAAGCTATTCAGTTGTAGCCGATTTTTTCGGCATGGAGCAAGGAACTACGCCGCCGTCCGACAAAATCGCGGCGACAGATCACGAAAACCACGGTATCGCGTAATTCCAAAATAAAATTATCTTTTTAATGAAAGACTTGCATAACAAGCACGGTCTAACCGCAAGCCCCAGATTATACCCGCCGTCTGCTGAGCCTGGATACAGCGGTCAATGGCCATCAAGGCCATGCAGAGCCTGGACAAATAAAAACACAGACCGCACCACTCCCGCCACCTTCTTGATGGCGGGTAACGGAGAACATCGATGCTGACCGTATTTTATGATGGCCGCTGCGGCCTGTGCGACCGGGAAATTGCCTTTTATCGTCGTCACAGCAAACCCGGCTCGGTACGCTGGCTGAATATCTGGCAGCATGAGCAGGCGCTGGCAGCGGCCAACCTGACCGCCGCCCAGTGCCTGCAACAGCTGCACCTGCTGGATGAACATCAGCAGCTGCATACCGGGGTGGCGGCTTTTATCCTGCTGTGGCGCACCGTGCCCCGGCTGAAATGGCTGGCGACCCTGGCACGGCTGCCGCCGGTTCGCTGGCTGCTGAGCCTGGGCTACCGACTTTTTCTGTGCTGGTATCGACGCCAGCCTCACGTACAGCAATGCAAACTCGGAGAATGACAAGGAACAACATGAAACCAAACATTGCCATTATCGGTGCCGGTCTGGCCGGCTTGACCCTGGCCCGCGAGCTGGGCGAATACGCGGACGTCACCCTGTTTGAAAAGGCTCGCGGCCTGGGCGGACGCATGTCCACTCGCCGCAACGACAGCCACCAGTGGGATCATGGTGCCCAGTTTTTTACCGCCCGCACGCCCGCCTTCAAGGCATTGCTGGAGCCCTTTATCGATAACGGCACCGTTGTCGAGTGGTTGCCCAACATCACCACCCTGAGCCCGGACAAAGCTCCATTCAAGCGGCCCTGGTTCGAACCCCACTATGTCGCCAGCCCGGCCATGAACCGACTACTGAAAGGCATGGCCCAAGGACTGGACGTTCGTCTGCAGACCCGGGTCGCGACACTGGTGCAACAGCAGGAAAAATGGCAACTGCTGGATGAAAATGAACAACTGCTGGGTGAGTATGACTGGGTAATAAGCTCGGCTCCTCTGCCCCAAACGCAGGAACTGTTGCCCGCCAAATTACTGGGCAACAGCCTGGACGCTTACCGCATGCTGCCCTGTTATGCGCTGTTGCTGGCGGTGGACGATGCCGCGCTGCCGGTATGGGATGCGGCCAGTGTCAACGACTCGCCGATTCGCTGGATTGCCTGCAACCACCGCTTGCCGGGCCGTAATCGTCAGGCCGGTGCCGTGGTGGTACACACCACGCCGGAATGGGCCGCCAGTCATCTGGAAGACGATCAGGAGCAGGTAAAACAACAGTTGATCGACAGCTTCTGTACCCTCACCGGAGTCGACGCCAACGCCATAACTCAGGCCCAGCTGCACCGCTGGCGTTATGCGCTCAGCGCCGAGGTAGAGGAACCAGAGTCCGGTTTTGTGCTGAATGCCCACCATCGTCTGGCCGCCTGCGGTGACTGGTGCCTGGGTGGCCGGGTAGAAGCCGCCTTTACCAGCGCCCGGCAATTGGCCGAGGCACTGCAACGCCAACTGTAACGGCTCCATTAACGCAACAAGATGACAACATGATGACGTCGTGACGCTGATGTCGTTGACATACGAAGGTCCATATATATGATGTGGCCATCATTCAGGATCCAGATTCCGTCATGACTCGTGTGCTTTTTGTCTGCCACAGCAACGCCGTCTGCTCTCCTATTGCCGAGGCGCTGCTGAAACATCTTGCCGCCGACCGCTATCAGGTACTGAGCGCCGGTCTTCAGCCAACCGAGACCGACCCCAACGCCCTGGCCGCTCTGCAGCGACTCGGTGTCAGCACCGAGGGACTGTTCAGCAAGGGACTGGAGACCATCGAAGAGCAGTATTTCGACATCGTGATCAGCCTGTGCGAACAGGCCGAGGAAGCGGCCGGCGCCATACCTGCCAGCCAGTTCATGGCCTGGCACTTCGACGGCGCCTGTTGCGATTCTCCCCAGCAAGCGGCCAAGCTGGTGCACGAAATTTTCGAGCGCATCAAGCTGCTGGTACTGGTACAGGATCGCCAGGTGAAATCGCTATGGTAACCGACAGCCACCCGCTCGGCCTGTTCAAGGCCCTCTCAGACGACACCCGGTTGCAGCTGGTATTGCTGATCATGGCCGAACAGGAAATGTGCGTCTGTGAAATGACCCATGCCCTCAACGAGAGTCAGCCCAAAATATCCCGCCACCTGGCCTTGTTACGCCAGCATGAGCTGCTGTCCGACCGCCGAGAGGGCCAGTGGGTCTATTACCGGTTGTCTTCGGCGCTGGATGCCGGCGTGCTGGCTATTTTGCAGGATACCCTGCGCCATTACCGGCACTATATTCAGCCCGCTCAGGAACGACTAACCACCATGGGCAACCGCCCCGAACGCCAGCAACTGTGCTGTTGAAACTAACGCCAGTCCTCGGGTAACGAGCTACGAAGGTGCGCCAGCAAAGCCGTCACTTTTTTAGGCTGGCGACCAAAAGAATAAAGCAGCCCCACCGGCCTGGAGGCCAGCTGCCAGTCGGGCAGAACGCTCTGCAATCGTCCCGGGTGCGCCTGCTGATAACCTTCGGCAAAACGCACCGGTAACATTCCGATGCCCACCCCGCGGGTAATGGCATCCAGCTGCAGCGTCTGATTATCGACCATCAACCGTGATGGCGGAGGTTGAAAACTGTATTCGCCTTCGGTCGCATCACGCAGTATCACACCTTCACCAGCCTCGCATAACCAGTCTACCCAGTCATGGGCCAGCAAGTCCTCTGGATGCTCGGGGGCTTCCTGCCGGGACAGATAGTCCGGGCTGGCATAGAGCCCGCAGGGCCAGTGACAAAGCACCTCGTGGCGCAGCCCGCACTCCGGATCTCGCCCCTGCCACAGCCAGATTTCGCCCTGACCCTCGCCAGGAGCGGGAGGCCGGGTTTCGGTATGAAAGCGAATACGCAGTCCCGGATAAGCATCGAGAAAACTTTCCAGCGCACGGGGAAACCAGCCCCGCGCACAACTGTTGTGTGCCCGAACCACCAGTTCGCCGCTCACCTCTTCCCGCAGATCATCCATTGCCTGCCGGCTCTGCTCGGCCAGTCGCAGTATCTGCCTGCCATAGCGCTCAAGCAGCAGCCCGGCTTCGGTTGCCTGCAACCGGTTCCCCTGACGATGCAATAACGGCTGTCCCAACCGGGCTTCCAACTGGCTCAACCGCCGGCTCAGGGTCGATTTGGGCAAGCCCAGACAACGCGCAGCCCCGGTCAGACTGCCACAGCGTATGACGGTGGCAAAGCCTTCCAGCTCCAGTAAATCCTGCATCAACACACCATGAAACGGAATAAGTAAGGGAATTTCACTAAATAATAATGATAATAAAACAGCTTTCTTTTATTGCACGTGAAAGGGGCCGGCTGGGAGCCATGAAAGCAGAGATAAGGTTGTTGCCTAGTGCCTTGCCAGCGCCTGCTTCAGCCCTTTGCTCTGGGCGTTCAGCCAGGCAACGAGATCCCCCTGAGCCGGGCGGGAAAGCGGGTTAAGTTGCCAGACCCGGCCCTGTCTTTGCCCCTTGTCGGCACTGAGCAGCAAATCCGCCTCGTCGGCATGCACCAGCGGCAGCGCCAGTCCCATGGCCAGCGGCATCAGTCGCTCATCGTCCGTGGCCAGGGTACCGATATCGGCGTTCAGCAGCAGCTCGTCGATATCGATGGCATATTGCTGAATGTGCCGCTGCAATGAGCGTCGGTTGTCCTCTATCCGTTCGGCCTGATCCGGCCATAACCGGCTCAAGTCCCGGGCCGCCACATTGGTCATCAGCAGCAGGTTGTTGAAGTCGAGCCAGAAGTAACCGGGCGTATCCAGAGCCGGTCTCAGAGTGACCTGGGCTCCGCCCGGTGCCAGCTCGCGCGCCACATCCACCGGCACCACTCGAATATCGGCCTTGCGCAGCAGCGGATACAGGCCGAGATCCGGCCATACCGATTCAATGGTCAGCAACGCAGCCGCCGATGGCAGCTTGCCGGCATCGGCCTTGCTCAGCCAGCCGGGAATGCGGTTTACCGGCAGTCGCCGGGGCGGCAGATACACGGCTTCGATACCGGTGTCTTTCAACAGTGACAGACCGAGAGCATGCAGCACGGGCACGGCACTGACCAGCCTGACGGCCACGGATGCCTGCTGGCGCTCAAGCGCCTGGCCGGCGGCCTGAGCGAGCTGTGGCAGACACAACAGCAGCAGGATAAAGAGTCGTTTCATTCCATTTTTCTCCAGCGGCGCACTCCCAGTGCCAGCACAAAGCCGGCGGAGGCGATAATGACGATGGCCGCACCAGAGGGTATCGGCAGAGTCCCGGCCATCGGCAGCAGAATACCGAACAGACAGCTCAGGGTAGAAAACAGCACCGACAGCCAGAAGAACTGGCGTCCGTTACGGCTGATCATGCGGGCGGTCGTGGCGGGAATAAGCAGCAGCGCGCCGACCAGGATGGCCCCCACCACCTTCACCGAAGCCACCGTTACCAGTGTGATCAGCAGAATGAACAGGTAGTCATACAGCCGCACCTTTATACCCCGGGTGCGCGCCAGTTCCGGCGACAGACTGGCCAGCAACGCCCGGTTGGCGCCTCTTGCCAGCAGTACCAGCGCCAGCACGGTAATGATCGCCAGTATCAGAATATCGACGTCTTTCACCGTCAGAATGGAGCCGAACAACACATTTTCCAGAATGTGTACATTCACCCGCTTGGCCACATACAGCAGCAGTGCGGCGCCCAGCGCGATGGCAAAAGAGAGAAACACTCCGACCAGGGCGTCATAGGGCACCTGGGTGCGACTCTTTACCCAATGCAGCAACAGGGCAAAAATAATGCAGAAGCAGAACAGTCCCACCAGTGGCTGCGTGGCTGGTTCACCCAGCAGAATGCCGATGGCCACACCGGTGAGCGCACCGTGCCCCACCGCTTCGGAGAAAAAGGCCAGTCGCTTGACCACCACCAGCGGCCCCAGCGCCCCCAGCAGTGGCCCTATCAACAGCGCCGCCACCAGGGCGTTGGTGAGAAAGGCATACTGAAACATCTCGGGCAGCCAGCCATCCTGGTAGAGCGCAAACACGCTCTGGCGCAAAGTCTCCATCAGGCACAGGCCTCCAGTTTGGGTGGCGCGTATTCCTGCAGCAACTGGTCCGGCCGACCGTGAGCCTTGAGGCCGCCATCGATCAACCAGACTTCATCGGCAAAGCGACGCACCCAGTTCATGTCGTGGTGGATCACCAACAGGGTGGTGCCGGCGCTTTTCAAGCGGGCGATTTCGCCGTTGATCAGCGACTCGGCATCATGATCCAGTCCGGTCATCGGCTCGTCCAGAAACCAGAGGCTGCTTTCCCGCTCCAGCGCCTGTGCAAACAGCAGACGCTGACGCTCGCCACCCGACAGCTGGCCCAGCCGCAGCTGCAGCTTGTCTTCCAGCCCGACCCGCGCCAGCAACTGCACAATACGCTCTCGGCAACGCCGACGACTGAAACCGAACAAGGGCCGCCGACTCAGGGTCGAGAGCATGAATTCTTCGATGGTAATCGGCAGTGACGGCTCAAACTGGGCCTGCTGGGGCACATAGGCCACGGGGCCGGATCGCTCCGGCCAGTTGCGCACTATGTCTCCCTGGTGCGGCAACAGTCCCAACAGGCATTTCATCAGTGACGACTTGCCGGCGCCGTTGGGCCCGATAATGGCATGCAGTCGCCCGCCGTCCATGTTGGCCGACAGCGGTGCCAGTATGTCGATCCGGTTCAGGCTCAGCGCCAGCCGGTTCAGGGTGATGCCGGGTCCCATCAGGCTTCTCCGCTGGCAAAACGTAACGCCTGTACCAGCGTCTGCAGGTTGTGTTCCATCTCGCGACTGACCAGTTGCGGGTCATAGTCGCCAAAGGTCATGTGCGAAAAGTGATAAATGCGAATGCCGGTGGCCTGCTCTATGGTCTCGACGTAGCGGTTGGCCATGTCCAGCTCGGTGAACAGCACATGAATGTTGGCATCCCTGATGCGTTCTATGGTCTTTTGCAGCTGACTGGCACTGGGCTCAACCCCGTGGGCCGGCTCGATCACCGTATCGATACCGATGCCGAATTCCTGCAACAGATATCCGTAGGCGTTGTGGGTGCTGGCAATACGGATACCGGACAAGTCCAGCTCCAGCAGCTGGCGCCGATAGCGGTTCTTGAGTGCTCTCAGCTCCCGGCCATAGGCCAGCGCATTGGCCTGAAAATAATCGGCGTTGTCCGGATCCAGCTTGCCCAGCTCGCGGCCGATGGTATACAGCTGTCGAATGGCGGCATCGATAGAGACAAAGGTATGCGGGTTGTAGTTGTTGTCGCCATGGCCGCTGGTCAACAACGGCAGATCCTGATTGGCCGGGATCAGGGTAAGGTTGGGCAGCTCGAGTCCCTGCAGGGCATGCATGGCAAACTCGTCATGGCCGATGCCGTTCAGCACCAGCGCATCCATTTCCAGCAGTCGCTGCAAATCGGACGGCTGCAGTTCATAGCTGTGCGGGTTGAAACCGCTTTCAATCAGCGGCAGCACTTCGCCCCTGTCGCCCAGCACCTTGCTGACATAGCTGTAGTAAGGATGCAGGGTAATACCCACCACCAGCGGTTTGGCCGAGGCATTAAAGGCCAACAGCAGGCCGGTACAGAGCAGTAGCCAGTTTTTCATCGGGATTTATCCATTCGTGTCCAGTGAGCCAGGTCGTGACAATGGTGCGGCGATTTGCCGTCGGGGTTATAAAACAGCCCTCCTTCCGGCTCTAGCCAGAGCGCAAAAGCCGCCCCGGTAGTAGGCTCGGTGGTGGCATAACAGGCCGCCTCCGGCTGTTGCCAGCGCAACCCGGCGCGGTCGAAAGGCGGCACACCGGCACCGGTCAGCTGTGCCGGTGTGGGCCAGGGCTTTCCATCGGGAGTCATGAAGCGGATCTCCTCGCCGGCGATGGCCAGTTCGGTCAGCAGCCGACTGTCTTGTGTATTAAGGCTGGTGTGAGGCGGGGCCGCCGGTGCGGCCTGCTGGCGCCAGACCAGACCGAAGGCGCCGGCCAGCAACACCAGCACCAGGGTCAGCATGACCCAGCGGGTTTCTTGCCGACCGTTGTCGGGCAATACCCGCTCACAGGATTCAGAGCTCGACATAATCGAATTCCGCCGGTTGCTCATGGCCGACGTCGAACTGAATGTAGAACTCCAGCTCGCTCCAGGGGAAGCGCACTTCGGAGCGGGCGTCGGCCTTGGCCCGGGCGATTTCTTCATCGTCGTAGCTGTACATCACCACCTCGGCGCCGGTGGCCAGGGTGCCGTCGCTGTAGCCGACCCGGCAGTCCACACTCTCGCCGTCACGACTGCAGTCCATTACCGGATAGTGCGCCAACGCTGGGGCTGACAGCCCCAGCCCCACACACAGCAGCAGAGCTCGCAACATGGGTTTTCTCCTTATTCGGGCATGGCTTCAAAGGTAAGCAGGTAGCTGACCCTGGCCTGATCGGCCAATGGGCTGTCGATGGGCCGGCTCAGGCTGGTGCTCAGCAGATGTGGTCCGCCCTCTGCGGGGGTAAAGTGCACTTCACCGTTTTCGTCGGTCACCAGCTCGGTCTGCTGGCGGGAGTCACGATATGCGGTGCCACTGGGAACGACCTCTACCTTGAGATCCGCCACCGGCTTACCGTCAAAGGTGAAACGAAACGCGGCTTCTTCTCCGGCAACGATGTCACTGGGATGAGTCAGGGCATCCAGCTCGAAGCCTTTGCCGGTCGCGGTCAGCACCTCGCGGGTGGGTGCCTGCTTGGTCACATAAAAGGCGCTGATGCGCTGCGTGGCGTAGGTGGTCACCTCACGGGCAGCCGCAGGCAGTTGATCCTGCACTTCGCTCTTGCTGCCGAAGATGCGCCGCTGAGTGTTGCGTTTGCCCACCACATAGTGGGTGACATAGCGCTCGGGGCTACGCAGCTCCACCTTGTAGGTGCCGCTGTCGGTCAGCTCCAGATCGAACACGCTGCGGCGGTGGCCCTTGAAGTAGGCACCGAGGCGTCCGGGTTCGTTGGCCGGGTTGTAAATGGTGACGTCATCGAGTCCTACGGGCTTGTCGAAGCTGAACACGCCATGGGAGGCGGTGGCATCGACAGTAATCCACTTGGCCTCTTCGACGGACAGGCTGAATTCGCTGGGCAACATCCACAACGGATGGGCAACGGCGTTACCGGCCAGCATGGCCAGCCCGGCAAGAGAGGAAGTCCAGATTTTCACGTTATGGTGCTCCTGTGCTGATAATAATGTCGCCCAGCTCTTCGGTGGGCTTGAGGTGATAGCGGGCGGCCTCGGCCCCCAGCTGAATACGCTGGCGAACCAGACTGCGGCTGCCGTGCTCGCGAGACGCTTCAACATTAATGATGTATGTGCCCGGCGCCACCGGTTGTCCGCTCTGATCGGTACCATCCCAGCTCAGCTGATATTGTCCCGGTTTGCGGGTGGCAGAGGTCACTGCATCCAGCTCGCCGCCGTCATAACGGCCGGCCTTGCGCCACCAGCGACGCATGTCTTTCAGCCAGTCGTCTTCCTTACTCCACACCGCCAGGGTGTTAACGGACTTTTGTTGGGCGTCTTCCACCCACACCGCCACATAGGGACGGTATTGGGTACCGCCGGGCAGCGTGAGCGTGATGTCGACTTCCTGGGCTTGCGCCTGGGTAGCACCCAGCAGCAACAATGCCAGCAATGATTTTTTCATCCGTGCTTCTCCTGCACTTAAAACACCATCCAGACATAGATACCGGCCATCAGCGCGGCTCCCAGTCCGGTTAACGACAGCATGCGACCCCGTCGGCGCCGCATGGGCAGTACCAGCCAGAAGCCGGTCAGGGTAAACAGCAGCATCACGACCGCCGAAGCATCGATAAACCAGCTCCATCCCGCGCCGCTATTACGCCCCATATGCAAATCGTTGAGCGCCGCCATCAAGCCATAATGCTGCTCTTCGATAAGCACCGTTTCATCTTCCAGGCTGACCTCCACCAGGCTGTAGCCCCCCGGACGCTTGATATCAATCAGCAGCAGCGCCTCGTCGGCAGACCAGTCGAAACGCACGTCCCCACCGGCCAGCTGTTGTTCTTGCTGCAACCACTGCCAGACCTGGCCGGAGGCGAGTAGCGAGTCCTGCTGCCACAGTGCCGTGGTGGCGAGTGGCTCGGGCAAAATCACTTCAATGCTCTTTTCCGGTGTCGGTACCGGCAGCCACTGCCGGTTATTCAGCGTCAGCCCGGTCAGGGTGAAAAACAGCATGATGGCCAGCATCAGCATCGAGCTGTAGGTATGCACCGGGCGCACCCAGCGCGGCACCGGCCCGGGCAGACGAGAAGATTTGATCGACATAAAACAGGGCAGCTCCGTACCACTGGACAAGGTAAAAACGCCCAGATAGTGATGAAAATGATAATCGTTGTCAAATGCATTTAAGTATCTATACCTTGCTCTTCACCCCGATCGCAATGCGGCTGAAAATCTAAAAACCATAAAGACAAGAAGTTAAGCCATTGATTGGCATTGTTTTTATTTTATTTCTCTTTCATGAAAGCCGCTGCTTCCCGCCTTCCGGATCGGCACTCCGCCCACTGTTCCACTTTATGGAACAGTGGGTTCCATAAACTTCACTCCCGATTTGATACTGATAGCCTTAGAATATCGCCACACATGATAATGGATATCATTTGCCTTTATGTTACCAACCTGTATCCCTACTCGGAGAGTTAAAATGTCCCTGCCCAAGACCACCCACCTTGCCAGCGCCATATCCATGGTCTTGTTGAATGCCGCTCTGGTGGCTCCGGCACAGTCGCAAACACATGAACTTGATACCGTGGTGGTCAGTGCCGCCGGTTTTGAGCAAGACATGAAAGATGCACCGGCCAGCATTACGGTGGTGACGCGAAAGCAGCTGGAAAGCAAGCGGGTATCCAATATCGCCGAGGCGCTGAAGGATGTTGAAGGCGTTGATGTGGGCGGTCAGGTTGGTAAAACAGGCGGCATGAATATCAGCATGCGTGGCATGCCCAGTACCTACACCCTGATTCTGATTGATGGCCGTCGTCAAAATACCGCGGGTAACGTTACCCCTAACGGCTTTGGCGACACCGCCACCAACTTCATCCCCCCGGTGTCGGCCATCGAGCGCATCGAAGTCATCCGTGGCCCCATGTCGACCCTGTACGGTTCGGACGCCATGGGTGGAGTCATCAACATCATTACCCGCAAGGTAGGCCAGGAGTGGAACGGCTCCCTGACTCTGGAAACCACTCTGCAGCAAGATGATGAATTTGGTAACAGCAATGCCACCAGCCTGTATGCGAGCGGCCCGTTGATTGAAGACCGGCTCGGTCTGCAGGTACGCGGAAAACTGTTTAACCGCAACGCCTCCGACCTCACCTTCAAGGACACCAACGGCGATACCATGGAAGTCAGCAAGCGAGGTCCAAGCCCGGTTGAAGGCGAAAACTATAATATCGGCTCTCGACTGACCCTGACCCCGAATGATGACCACGAGCTCTGGCTGGATGGAGAGATAAGCCGCCAGCGTTACAATAATGACGAAGCCCAGTTGGGCACCCTTGATATTCCTGGCGGCAAGGCGCGGGGTTATTCCGATGAACTGCGCTTTGAACGGGAGCAAATTGCGCTCGGTCACAAGGGACGTTTCAGCATCGGCACCCTGGAATCCAGCCTGATGCAGAACTCCACCGAAACGCTGGGCCGTACCATCCCCGGTAACCAGGCGGGACAGTCTTTTTCCGGCTTTCCCGACATGATTGTCGGCAGCGCCCGCGAACTGAACACCACCAACTGGGTTCTGGACAGCAAACTGGTCTCGGAACTGGGTGACAGCCATATAGTAACCCTGGGCGGTCAGTATTGGGATGCGGAAATGACCGACGGACTGGCCGGCGAAACGTTCGAACAAACCACCTGGGCACTGTTCACCGAAGACGAGTGGATGTTACGAGACGACCTGTTTCTCACCCTGGGCGCACGCTACGACCGGCACGATGCCTTCGGCGGTCATGTCAGCCCGCGGGCCTACCTGGTCTGGAACACGACCGATAACTGGACTCTAAAGGGCGGCATCAGCCGTGGCTATAAAACCCCCGAGCTCAACCAGTTACATGACGGCATCAACGGTATTACCGGCCAGGGAACCGTGATCACCATCGGCAACCCCGATCTGCAGCCGGAGACCAGTACCAGCACCGAAATTGCGGCCCACTACGACAACCTGGCCGGCTTTACCGCGGGCATCACCCTGTTTTATAACCAGTTTGAAGACAAACTCGCTGACGGTCCGGATATAGCCGTTAGCGGCCATTCCAGTATTCCCGATGGCATCTACGCCCAGACCGTCAATATCGACGAAGCCATCACTCAGGGGGTGGAGCTGGCTGCCCGCCTGCCCCTGGCCACCGACTGGAACCTGAAAACCAGCTATACCTTTACCGACAGCGAACAAAAAAGCGGTAGCGAGCAGGAGCAACCGCTTACCGACACGCCAAAACACATGCTCAATGCCACCCTTAACTGGCAGGCAACGGAACAGTTCAATGCCTGGTTGTCCGGCGAATACCGCAGCGAACGTTTTCGCGCCCGTGAACGCTCGCGGGGGGAGGCTTCTTTCGATGATTTAGGCGACTTCAAGGCATATACCCTGTTCAACCTAGGCGGCAGCTATCAGGTATCGGACAGCGTGGCGCTCAACGCCACTATCTATAACCTGTTCGACAAGGACTTTATCGATTACCGCCCCTTCGATAACGGCAGCAGCTACGGCAACACCTACGCCAACATAGAAGAAGGTCGTCGACTCTGGTTATCAACCAACATCAGTTTCTGATTATTATCTTTTCCGGCGGCCTGCTCAGGCCGCCTTTTTGTTTGTGCGGAGGTATGCCGCCGCCCTCCTCTTCAGCACCAATGCCACAACCCGAAAAAGATTCGGGCAAGGGCCTGAACGACCAAGGTCGCTTTCAATTATGGTCGTTATGGTGAATAATTAAACGTCCTGAATGAAGCCTATCCGTGAGGTTCGATGAACATTCAATCTGCCTTTTCTACCGGTTTGCAAGGCTATCAGCGCGCCGCCGACAGCGTGACCGAAGCCTCGGTCAATATCAGCCGGCAAAATATCAATCAGCTGAATAATGAATCCCGGGTTAATCCCGAGGTCAATCCGGATCAGTTCGTGGATGCCAGCAAGCCGTCCGCCACCGACCATCTCGTTCAGCTACAACAGGCCGAGCTTCACGCCCAGGCCAACGTCAACAGCATCAAGAGTGCCGATGAAATGCTCGGCACCCTGATCGATATTCGGGTGTAACATGCAGCTTGGTACTTCACTCCCCGAGTTTTCAGCCTTTGCCGCCCCGCCTCCCCTCCATCAGGTTACGCAGGATAACGACCCGCGCGAGCGCGTTATGCCTGCCGAAGCGACGGACAGCTTTAGCTCTTCGGACCGCCGGCAGCAGGATGCCTCGCCCGAATTGTACGATCGCTTTGGCCGCGCCCGCAGCGACGACGCGGCGCAAGCCGGTCAAGAGCCGCAAAAGGCGACTGGCGAGCAGCCCGCCAATGGTGAAACCGGAGCCTTAGCCGCGAAAGAAGCTCAGGACGAAGCCGGCACCACCGAGGAAACGGCCGAAGAAAAGGCCGAGCAAACCGCCGCTACACAAGACGATGAGGCGCTGTCGCCCGAGCAGGAAGAGCAATTACGCGCGCTGCAGCTGAGGGATCGAGAAGTACGGCTGCACGAACAGCAGCATGCCGGCGTGGGTGGCCAGCATGCGGGTGCCCCCAGCTACGAATACGAGACCGGTCCGGATGGCAAACAATATGCGGTAGAGGGCGAGGTGCAGATAGATCTGTCCCCCATCGCCGACGACCCGCGGGCCACCATCGACAAGATGCAGCAGATCAAGGCCGCAGCACTGGCACCCGCCGAACCCTCGCAAGCCGACAAGAACGCCGCCGCCCGAGCCGATCAATACATCCTCGAAGCCCAGGCCGAATTGCAGCAGCCGGCATCGGCCGAGACCAAGGGCAATGCCGCCGGTCGCAGCACCGAAGAACCCAAAGGCACCCAGGGCACCGACGCGGTCTCGAAAACGAGCTTGCCACCGACGCAAGCCGCGGTTCCGGATCCTATGGTGGTCAGAAATCAGGTGATTGCCGGCGTATACGGCAAGGCCGCACAGGCCGAATCCCGCAGTCTGCTCAATCTTGCCTGACTAGGTGTGCTCGTTCGGGCGCACCGGCTTACCGGGAGTAACGGACAAACCGCCACCAGCATTTTATAATGGGCTTCAATTTATACGACGCGAGGCTCAGCGTGTACTCCCTCAAATACCTGACCGGCTACCCGGAATCCATTCAACGCCAGGCCGGTGAACTGGTCGACAGCGGTCGGCTCGGGGCTTACCTTGAGCGCAAGTATCCCTCCCGGCACGCCATCCAGAATGACAAGACGCTGTATTGCTATATCAATGAGCTTAAGAATCAGTATCTGCGCAAGAGCCCGCCGCTCAGCCAGGTGCGCTACGACAGCAAGCTGAATGTGCTCAAGCAGGCCCTTGGTATGCACACCTACCAGTCCCGAGTGCAAGGCAGCAAGCTCAAGGCCCATAACAGCATCACGGTTGCCGCGCTGTTCAAGGAGGCACCGCCGGAGTTTTTGCGCATGATAGCGGTACATGAACTGGCGCACTTTAAGGAAAAAGAGCACAACAAGGCGTTCTACCAACTATGCTGCCATATGGAACCCAATTATCACCAACTGGAGCTGGATACTCGATTGTGGTTGCAGTGGCGGGAACAGCAGCGAAAATCCTAAGTATCTACGTTAACTGGTAAATCCATCGTGGTTATGTGGAATATACGTATATCCCCCCACTCGGCTCACTCCTAGAATACCCATGAAGCATAACCTCGGGATTACCACTATGAACAAATCGGTATTGTTGGCCAGCGTCCTGGCCCTGAATGCGTTACCGGCTGTCGCCACCATGCCGCCCCAGGCGGCGGTGTGCGTCAGCTGTCACCTGCCCAGCGGGCTCGGCATGCCGAATCTCGCCCCCTCCATCGCCGGCATGCCGGCGCCTTATCTCGCAACACAGCTGCAGCACTTCAAGGCCGGCGAGCGCCAGAATGCACTGATGCAACCGATGGCCATGATGCTGGACGATGAGGGTATCAAAGCCACCAGCGAATGGTTTGCCAGCCTGCCGGTAACGCTGCCGGACAATCCGGCTTTCCGTGGTCAGAAAGCGCTACAGGGCATGAGCGAAGGGGAAAAACTGGCCTATCAGGGTGACTGGCAGCGCGATTTACCCAGCTGCGTGGCCTGTCACGGCCCGGAAGGTGTGGGCGTGGGTGACGTATTTCCCCGCCTGGCCGGCCAGCATGCCGACTATATAGAAAGTCAGCTCAAGGCCTGGCAGTCGGGCACCCGCAGTGGTGATTCTCACGGTCTGATGGCGCCGATGGCCAATAAACTGACGGCGCAGGAAATCACCGCCGTCGCCAACTACTTCGCCAGCGTGGAGGCTAAATGATGATGAAACTGTCTTCTCTGTTGCTCGGCTTGTCGCTGATGGCTGCCGGCGCCGTTCAGGCGGCCAATCTCGATAAACTCGCGATACAGGACGAATTGCCGGTAGGCAAGGCCGCCAGCGAGTATCCGCTTCCTCCCGGCTGGGACAAACTGCCGGCGGGCGAATTCGGCGAAAAGGTGGTTCGCGGCCATAACTACTTCGTCAATACCCAGTCGCTGGCTCCACAGTTTGTCGGCAACGGCCTAAACTGCATCAATTGCCATATGGATGCCGGTAAAAAAGAGAACGCCGCCCCCCTGTGGGCCGCCTACA
>JAAEZO010000263.1 GCA_018222825.1 Gammaproteobacteria bacterium | reverse complement strand
GCGCGATAGGTCGCCGCCGGCGTCTGGCCCGAGGCCAGCATTTTCGGCTTCTGGCCCAGCACTTCTTCACTGCGGTAACCGCTTCGCGTCAGAAAGGCGCGATTGACGTAGATGATGCGACGGTCGAGATCGGTAATCACGATCGGCGAAGGCATCTGCTCGATGGCCTGATACAGGTGAGCCAGATCGTTGGCAGCCAGGCGCTCGCGGGCGCGGCTGTTTCGCCAGTGTTTCAGAAACGCCAGCGACAGCAGCAGCACTATGCCCAGGCTTACCCCGGCCAATGAGGCACGAAAGGTCCAGCCTGCCAGCACCCGATCCCGCTCAATCGCCGCAAAGACTCGAATCGGTTGCTGACCGAGCTGACGAATCGCAAACAGATACTGCTCGCCAAACACAAGACGCGTGCCATAGGCGCTGAAATGATCGAGCTCAAGCTGTTGATCCAGTTGGCGCAGCATCTCCTGCTTTCGCTGCTGAAAGCCTGGGCCGGTGACCATCAGGGGACGGTTACTGTTATCGAGCAACATCAGCTGCTGCCCTCCGTAGCCGTCACCACTTTCCAGTTCGGAGTCGATACGTTCGGGATCGACCGTGGCCAGTAGAATGCCAACAATATGCCCCTGCGGGGTTGTTACCTGGTCGGCTACGCCCAGATGACCGTCCTCGATTCCTGCAAACGACTGACTGCCGGCTTTCAGCCCGTCCATGACCCAGCCCGGGGCCTGGTGCCGAACCCCGGCCGAATGGCCGGCGCTGGCGGCAACACGGCCGTCGGGATGATAGAGAGTTAGGCTGTCCAGCGCCGGCGTTTCCAGCAAGTTGAACAACAACAACTGCCGCAAATCCGTCTGTTCGTCGAGGGGCTGCGGGCGTGATTCAAGCGTATGGCGAGTGTCGTGCAGCACATGGTCGGCCGAGACGAAGGCGATATCCACCGCGCTGCCAAAGGCGCGCAGTTGCGTCTGCAGGCGCTCACCGGCACTCTGCAACGAGTGCCGATAATCCTGATACAGGCCCCAGCCGAGCATGGTGGTCATCACCAGCAGCAGCGTCCCAACGCCAAGAAAAATGGAACGGGCCAATCGGTTGTCCTTCTGATTGACCTTTACCGATAAATGAAATGGTTGAGAGGTCATCGCAGGCCTACCACCTGTTGCGCCTGTTCAACCAACTGCGGGTCAATCCCCATTTCACGCACCATGGCCGGCTGTTGCTTGCCGGCGATGCGCCGCCAGTGCGCCAGGGTCTGCTCATCCGGCTTGACGATCTCGACCCCGTGCTCTTGCAGCGCCTTGCGCGCCTCGCGCTGCGCCCTGGCGGCCGCTTCGCGCTGCTCATCGACCACCTGCTCCCAGGTATCACGAACCAGTTGGCGCAACTCCTCGGGCAACGAGTGCCAGAACCGGGCATTGATCATCGGCACATACTGGGCAAAATACTCCATGTCCTCAAAGCCGAAGCGAATGCCTTTGGTCCAGAGGGCGGCACTGTACACGGTCTCATGGGTAGAAAGCATGCCCTGCACCTGTCCCTGCTCCAGCGCATTGGGCAGATCGGGCCAGGCAATCAGTACCGGATTCGCCTTGAATGCCTCAAGCCGGCCCCGGTTGGCGGCACCGCCGGGAATACGCACCCGCAGACCGGCCAGGTCAGTGTGACGGGCCACCGGCGTTTCGGTGAAGTAAAGATGCGCATGGCCCAGGTCGAGCCAGCGTCCGGGCACCTCGACGCCAAGATCCGACTCGATTCGCCGACTCACCAGGTAACCAAACTCGCCATCGCGCACCGCATAGTGCTGCTCGGCCGCAAGGCCGTAGAACAGCGGCAGCATGTAAAGGCCAACATCGGGCACATAGCGATCCAGTTGCCACATGCCCGGCACCGCCATTTCGACCTTGCCACTGGCCAGCGCCGCGATCACGTCCCGATCACGAAACAACCGGGCACTATGGTGAAACCGAACCTCGATGCGTCCGTCACTGGCTCGCTCGAGCTGGCGGGCAAAATGTTCGATCGCCTGGGTCTGAACATGTTCGGCGGTGTTTTCGGTCGAGATCCGCAGCACCAGGGGCTGCGGTGTTTGTGCCTGGGCTGTACCACTGCCACCCAGCAGGGCCAGAATGACCGCCAACGCAGAAAAACGCCGTCGAGAGTTCATGAATGCTTGCTTCATTGCCACTTCTTTTCCTGATAAAGCCGGGCTCGACTCGATTAAAAGATGTAATTATTCGCCACCTCGACATTGTATTCGAGGCATTGCTGCAAATAATTGATTTAGCTCGTGGTTATGGTCGCTTCACAAAAAATATCGCCCCATAGGTCAACTTTAATGCGCTGCTGATGCGGCGTTACCGGGAAACCAGAATGGTTGCAACTTACCGCCTCGTCGGACGGTGTTGGCGCGGGGTGGTCACTCTTTGGGGTCGTCTTCTTCACGGGCCAGGCGGGAGCGTAGTTTTTCTTCCCGGCGTCGATACCAGCCGGCCTTGAACGCCGTCCACCAGTCGGCAGACAACTCGCCGCCATG
>JAAEZO010000043.1 GCA_018222825.1 Gammaproteobacteria bacterium | reverse complement strand
GTGCCTTGCCCATCGTTCTGCTCCCGAGTCCGTTCGTCAGGAGATCGGATCACGGAAGAAGCAGATAGTTCCCTGATTTAGGAAACAACGCCTTACTACGACCACCGCCTGAAGGACTTCTTAAACGCTTGACTGACTGGTTACACACCCTGACCTATGTCCGTAATGTCTGTGCCCATCATAGCCGCTTGTGGAACCGAGAACTGGCCATTACGCATACCAAGACCAAGGCTCGCCCCCCCAGACTAACGGCATCTGTGAACACTTCCATAAAACGATATTGCAGGAGTTCTACCTAGTGACCTTCAGGAGGAAGGTTTACTGTGATCTTGCTGAGATGCAACACGATCTGGATATCTGGCTGGAGTACTACAACAATGAACGAACCCATCAGGGAAAAATGTGCTGTGGTCGTACACCATGGAGACTTTGATTGATGGCAAATCAGCTTGGCAAGAGAAGTGTCTGGGCTGATTAAGGTCTGACAGTCACGAACGGAAACGTCGGTAACTGTCAGATCGGGTCTGAATTACTACACTCGAGCCGATGCGCTCGGCAAACTTTCAGCATCCCTGACCCCGGGAGTTCCTCACTGAGAGATTTGTCATATTCTTCCAACCATCAGCTTTTCACGAATCAAGTTGAACAGTTCTGCCTGATAAACGGCGTCGTCCAGGGCGTCGTGGTTGCCCGAGCTTTCTGGGTTCACAACCTTCTCGATCTCGCTGGAGCGGGTTGATTTCCAGGAGCAGCCGGTAGTACCGAAGTACATCGACTTGATGTCGAGTGCTGCGATGCCAAAGGGGTTCTCACCCAAGAACAGATGGAAGTAGTAGTTCACGAAGCTCCAGTCGAAGGAAGCGTTGAACCCTACGAACACCACCGTCTGATCCGCGCCGGCGAGCGACTCAATCCACACCTTGAACTGCGCCATCGCATCACACGGTTCCAAACCCTCTTCGAGAAGCTTCTCCAGCGATAACCCTGTGACCTCCAGTGCGGCCGGAACATACTCCTCGGAAATGGGCTTCAACGCGCATGAGAACTGCTCAGCCGGATTCGACGCCAGGCATGCGCCTATCGATAGCATGCTGTACTTGCCAGGGATCGGGCCCGATGCCTCGATGTCGACCGAGACGAAGATTTCTTTTTCGGTTTTCATAACTACTCCGTTTGGGCTGGTGTCTGGATGGTAACCGCGGCTACCATACCAGGCCCTTGGAAAGATCACTGAGCTAGTAGGTAAAGAGTGTGAGCAGAGCCCCTCCTCCGACCCCATCAGACGATTTGCCGCTTACTTGTCTTCCATGACCGGGGATGGCTTCATCGTCAGAACCGAGTCGGTCAGATCATTGAAGCTCAGCGGACGGTTCGGGAAGGCTTTGGCCATCGCCGCTGGGTACAAGCGAGTCCGAATATCGGAGTAAGTCCATGCGGGCTGCCCGTTACGCTCACCAGTGACGGTTGCCAGGTCAGTCAGTTGCTTCTCAGTGAGCCCCATACCTGCCAGATCCATGCTGAACAGCTCTTTGCGCTCAGCAACATCTGGACGTGTGAATTCTTCAACGATAGCCGCACGACGGCGAAGAGCTGCGTCAAGCACGGAAAGCCGGTTGGTACATAGGATCACAACGATCCGTCCACCATATTTGCGCAATTCATCCACGCCTTGGATCAGTGTGTTCACAGCCACCTTATCCTCGTGGTGGCTCTGGCTCTGCGAACGGGAGGCTGCGATAGAGTCACCCTCGTCGATAATGAGAATCGCCCGGCGCTTTTTGCCGGCAGCTTCGGCAACCTCTGCAAAGGCCTGAGTCAAGAGCGTGCCCATTTCTCCGACTTTGCCGGAGCCGCGAACTCGGTTGCTCAGCTTGAACAGCACCGAATCTTCAGCGCGAGAATCACGGACGATACGGTTGGCGATGCACTCCGCTGTGGCTGTCTTCCCGGTACCAACGTCTCCGTGGAAGATCACGAGAGGGTACTGGTCGGCAACCAGGTTGCAGATCGGCAGCACGCTCTTGTGGTGCACCTTGCTCCACTCGGACAGCTGTCTCTGATTCAGCAGCAGCTGGAGTTGGTTCTGCACACGCCCATAACGGCCAGCAAACCCGAGCAACATTTTCTCGCGCTCAGTCAGCTGGGCTTCCGGCAATTCAATTGCAGAGTCAAATACGCTGTTTTTGCTCATCGGATGTAGTCCTTCCGTTCCATGCCGTAGCCGTTGCTGGAGTATTCGCGACCACCGCTTTGAGTGAGTAGGGAGTGGCTGATGTCATCGTAAGAGGTCGTCCAGTTTATCTTCAATTTGCCAGACATTTTCTCCCGCGCTTGCTGGGTGTAATTGTCGTTGTAGGACAGAACGATCCGCAGGTGCGGGTTGGATACCTTGGGCCAGCGAGCATCACCAGGACGCTGGTTAGCTAGGGAACCGTACTCGTTGACGTAATACCGGGTTGCCTTCTGTTCAACGCCATTGCTCAGCAGTGTGAGATCCGCGAACTTCAGATACCCGTTCTTGGCCAGCAGCTCGATGTCATAGGCCCATTCCTTGGCCTTGGTTTCAGTCACAGCTTCGCTGCTCGAGGCGATCATCAGGAGGTCGGCGGTTATCCGGCGCACAACTGCTTCAATGTCAGTGGTGGTGTAGGTGGTGGTTTGGGTAGCGCTGTAGGTCATGCAGCATCCTCGACTTTGAAGCCCTTGCCGAACAGTTCTTTCCAGACCTCGAAGTCGTCTTCCACCGAAGCGAAGTGAGCGGTTTCCCAAGACTCGTCGGCGAGCTGGACGATCTCTTTGCGCTCGTCTTCAGTGATGCGGCTCGCGACGTTGTTGGTGTCACAGACCGGATCGATAATCACAACCGTATCGGAGAATTCGGGGACATTACCGTTCTCAGGGAACTTGATGACCTCCTTGAGCCCCGATTCAGCGATGTAGAGAAGGAAGTCACGGAAACGCTTCTCTAGCGAGCCTTCCTTTCCGTTCACTTCAAGCACGTGGGCTATGATCAGCTCGATGTGGAAGGACTTGAGTGGCACTTCCTTCCAGGTACGCCAGCGCTTGGCGAGTCGCACCAGTGTGCGGAAGTCCGGATCTTCATCCTTCCGAACCTTTATGAAGCTCACTTGGCACGGTGCGCAGGTTTCAGTTTTCGAGCCATCGATACGATCGAACTGCCAGCCGTAGCCATCCTTGTTCGGATTCTCGATGACCGGAACGATATCAACTTCCAGTCCGGTGCCTACAAAGGTGACCTTCGCTGCCTTGCGCTGGATTTCGAAGTCTTCAACAGACTTGTTCGGGTATAGCTTGATCAGGGCGTCGTATATTTTCTGACTGAGGGTTGCGAAGGTCTCTTCATCTACCTTCTGGCCGCTGATGTAGAACACCACGTCCACGTCGGCGGGGTTCTGAGCGTTGGGCCGCAGGATGGTGTGCTTGGCAAACGAGCCTGCCTTCACCACCTTCTTGATGGTGATTTTGTCCTGCTTCTTGAGGCTGTCCTTCAGTGCCGCGATCAGGCGGTCAACCTGAGTGTTGTAGGTCTCCCGCTTGTCCTTCGGCAGGCGCAGCACGTTAGTGTCGTAATACTTAATCTGAGTGTTGGTGAGTGGCATGTGCCATCCCCTCCTAGAAATGTTGTATAAGTCGCAAAGCATCCCTACCAGCAGCTACACCACATGCCGACGGATGAGATGGCGGTCACTCGAGTACCAGGCCCGAATCCCCCTTACGGCTCGCTGAAGTTCAACCTCTTCTCCCCGCAACTTCTGTAACCTTCTAAAAGGTCCGGCAGGGGAAATTGCGAACCGCAGCTCGCTAGCGTATTATTACTATACGCATAGTTTTTATATTCAGTCTAGTTTTTATACGCTATTGGGGTTAGAGCATGACAAACGAGTCCAAACCCACGGACGACCAACCCATCAGCAAAGGAAGGAAAGGAGCACGTTGGGGCCAGGAGCGTCGGTTGGAATTCATCGACTATCGGCTGCGGTGGGATGGCCAGATCAACCGAAGCAGCCTTACTGACTTTTTCGGAATCTCGGTTCCCCAGGCGTCACTGGACATCGCCGAGTACGCAAAACTCGCCGAGAGCAATCTTGAGTACGACACCCGTGCCAGAATCTATCGGGCTACTGAGTCGTTCAAAGCAGTCTTCCCTTCCAGCGGAGTTGAGCGGTATCTGGAAGATCTGCTTCACGTCGCCGTTCAGCCAGAGCTCCCTTACGGCAGCTTCCTGGGCTGGCAATCCCCTGTCGCAGCCGTGCCCAAGCTGGGACGTCGCTTGAACGCGGACATCGTTGGGGAGATCCTTCGTGCAATTCGCGAGACTTGCTATGTCGAGGTCTTCTACCAGTCCATGAACGACCCTGGAGGTGGAGAGCGGCGACTGTCTCCCCATGCCTTGGTTCATGACGGGAACCGCTGGCACGTCCGGGCTTACTGCCACAAACGGGGGGCATTCCGAGACTTTTCTCTGACCCGTATCAAGCACTGCAAATATGGTGGGCAAGATCGCGATCGGGTGGATGAGGACTACGTCTGGAACACCATTGTGGATGTGGTTCTCATCCCCCACCCTGGCCTCACCCCAGCCCAGCGCAAGATGATCGAGGCCGACTTCTTGATGGAGAACGGTGAGATGCACGTCGAGTGTCGCCGAGCCCTGCTCATGTACCTCATGTTCCAGCTCAACCTAAATGATGACCAGGCTGGCCAAAAGCCGCAGGTCATCCAGCTTGCCCTGAAGAACGGGGATGAGATCAAAGCCCTGATCCAGTATTAACACCTAGAAAATCTGTCAACACTCAACTACCGGAATTGTCACGATGGCCAACCTTGAAAATGAATTCATTCTGATTGCAGGCAGTATCTCCAAGAAGACAGAGAGGGCCTCGGTCGAGCTCGCGCACGACTTCACTCGCGCGGTAACCAAGAGCGTCTTGGCGGCTCAAGGCGGACTCGTCGTCTACCTAGCAGGTCAGCCAGTCAATGAAAACGGTGATGCATTGACCTTCGATTGGACGGTAGCCTACGAGGCTGAGAAGCTGTTGGCAGAGTACGCCCCAGCGCAACAGTTGAAGATCGTCACCTCTCAGCTGGCCATGCGGGAAAAAATGACCCTTGAACAACGGACATTGATCCGCCGTCTTGCCGCCGAAGACTATGCACAGATCGTCTACATCGAAGACGACCTGGTCACCGGCGGGAACATCGGTGATGAGCAAGTTGAGGTAGCCACGGCAATGATTGCCCTAGGCGGTGGTAAGGGCGTATCTGACCGAGCGCGCAAACTTCGCAAACGTAAGCTTCCGGTGCTGCCATTTGACCTGCAGCTTGGGGGCTTCAGCGAAGATGGCCAGGGGGCGCTCGGCCTTCGCGCCAATTTTTTCAAGGAACCTCTGACGTTGTTCCCTTTCACTGGCGAGCAGGTGAAAGGACGTCTGGACAGCATGTCTCTGCAAGAGCCGCTCTATAAACTGGACAAGCTCGCAGATCTCTCCATTGAGCTCTTCCAGGCTGAAATTCAAGCCCGAGAGGCAGCACGTTCTCCAGACCTTCTGGTCATCACTGCCATCGCGATTGAACTCGCCGCTGCGAAGAAAGTATTCGGTATCGGCGAGGATGTACCCGCACGCTTTTCCAAGAATCGCATTCATTTTTGGCCTGTAACGATCCAGCGAGCGGATGGCCCTCTCTCATGTGTCGTTGCCTCTCTTGGCAACGCTGGCAACGTCAACGCAAGCGCCATCACTACCCTTCTGTTGTCAGAGCTGAACCCCAAGAAGGTGCTGATGATGGGGATCGCGGGCGGACGTCGTAAAAAGCTCAGCCTCGGCGAAGTCATTCTGTCCGAACGCGTCGTGTATTACGAGGGTGGGGCAGCACACGCTGGGGGCCAGATTGCGCTTCGGCCAGAGATGCAACGCCCAGGGCTTTCCACCCAGCAAGATCTCAATGCTTATTTCGCAACCGCGTCGTTGCCTGATCGCCTGCAAGAGCGCGCCGAGAAGCTAGGCTTTGCGATCCCGGTAGAGTCACAGGCCGGGGAAGTTGCAGCGAAGCTCATGGTGTCGCCGGCAACCATCGCTTCCGGCGAATTGCTCATTCGTGATCCAGAGGTTTTCGAAGGCTTCCAAAGTATTCACGAAAAAGCACTGGTAGCTGAGATGGAGGCATATGGCGTATTCGATGCCTGCGAAAAGCAGAACGTGCCCGTATTGGTTGTCCGCGGAATCAGCGATTACGGCGACACGACCAAGGACAACACCTTCCACAAAGTGGCGTCTGAGGCTGCAGCCATCGTGACCCTCGATTACGCCACGCACGGATGGACTCGCAAACTGGCTCTCTGAATCATCGTCTCTCGTTGAGATAAGAGCCCCATGGTCATGGGAGCTTTCTCCATCAAAGGCTGACTGCTCCGCTGGAATCGTCGGTGTAAATACGGAGGCATGAACATGACTGAAGACACCCAAGCTGCAGAACAGCAGCTGCGTTATTTTCGAGAGCATTGAGCCAGCAATGAACTGATGACATCGCCTATAAGTTAAATATGATATCGGGAAAGCCAGATGTAGGGTCACAAGCCACTGATGTAACTACCCTAGTCCCGTAACCGATCCAGCCGTTTGTTGGCGGCACTTTCGTAACGTTCGACCTTGCTGGTGTGCAGATACTGCGACGTGGTATCGATACTGTCGTGGCCGGCATCGGCCTGCACGTGGGACAGCGGTCGACCATTGTAATTGATGTCGTGGGTAATGCCGGTGTGGCGAATGCTGTGCACGGTCAGGCTGCGCATCTCACTGGCGTCCTGCTCGAAGCCGTCTTCGGCGGCGGCGTCGGCGGCGGCGGCCATCAGTTCGTCGAGCAGGTCACGCAGTTGGCGTATACCCAGGTTGGCATTAAGCAGACCTTGATCCCGCCCCCGACCGGCGGCCCTGTGGCGCACAAACAACGGCGTGGCGTCGTTGGGTGCCGGCAAGGCTGACAGCTTGAGATAACGGCGATAACACTGCAGCGCTTCGAGCAATTCACGAGACACGGCCACGGTGCGTTTTTTACCGCCTTTGCTGATCGGAATATGAAAGCTCCAGATTCCGGTGTGGCCGTCACGGCGAAACTGGCTCATCACCGGCGAAAAACCGGGCCTTGCCGCGACTTCCGAGATACGCAGGTAACAGCCGTACATCAGGGAGATCAAAAACAGGGTGCGCTGGTGTCGTTCGGGCTCTTGTTCTGCCAGCAGGCGCGCGGTATTCATGACATAAGACCATTGCAGATCGCTGAATACCCGCACTTCGTCTTCATCACCAAGGCCCGCAACCACCACGGGGCTGGAGCCGAAACGGCTGTGACGCATCCACATCACGGCCGGATTGCGCTCGGTGACTTCTTCGTTGATCAGATAGCCATAAAAGGAAGACAGTATCGCCATCTTGGTTTTCAGCGCCTTGTCGCTCAGCCGGTATGGCTGCTCGATGCCATCGATTTTTTTACCGAGAAACGGTCGCCACTGCGGATTGGGGCGGCGCTCGCCCAGCTCCTTGTCGTTAATAAACTGGGCCACGTTACGGTAGGCAATCAGTGCTCTGGGTGGTGCCAGACAATAGTCCACGTAACGGTGCATAGTACGTCGGGTCACGTCTATAGGTGATATCTGCTCTACTTCCAGACACCAGTGCAAGAAAGTGGTGAGCTCACTTCGGTAGGTTTTGTAGTTGTTTTCGCTATAACGGCTTTCCAGCAGCCATTCCATAGTGTGTTCATAAATGAAGGCGGCATCGGGCACACTGTTCAGGGTGATATCAGCAATGTGCTGGTTTATGGAGCTGTTGCCCTCTTCCAAGTGTTGGGGAGCGTCAAACAGTGGGAAAACCGGTGGTGTATTCATTGTGAATGCAAAGGTTTCAAAGTAGTGATGTGCGCATCATGCTGATAAATCGGGACATTGCTAGTGAAAGTTCGGCAGCCTTCGTAATTTTGTTGCGATACAGCACTTCAGACAGAGCGTTGTTGCTCAAACCAGAGCTGCGACAGTCCGTTCTTACTGGGTTTGACACACCTGATTAACCTGTTGACGAGTAGGTAAACCAAATTAGATGACGTTGTTCATCACCTTCACTTGGATCAAGAGTTTACCAACCATCTACAGTCCTGTGTCATCAATAACCAGTCACCTACATCGACTACTCCATCCCCCTGTACGAGAAACTTGCAGCTCAGCTTGAGTATAAATGCCACTACCAATAACAGCCTTCAGTACCTCATATTTCTATCAGAGAAGGCGTATTTTCTACATAAAACTGGGTGTTGAGTAGGTTTTGGTAACTAGTAATAAATACAGTTATCGGCATTAGTCTATCTGTCCATACCAAGCATCCCTTGTTCTATGCTTAGTGCCTCAGTGAAAACCCGGACCGACGTTATGAACAGATACAGCTTGATGATTGCCGCACTAGTGGGTTTTACGGCTCAGTCGGCGGTGGTGACCGAATCGGTGACTTATCAGGTTGATGGTCAGGAGTTCAGGGGCTATCTGGCGTTTGATGACAGTCGTACTTCCCCGCTACCCGGTGTGCTGGTGGTTCACGAATGGTGGGGGCTGGATGACTATATTCGTCGTCGTGCCGAGATGCTGGCCGAACTTGGCTATGTTGCCCTGGCGCTGGATATGTATGGTGACGGCAAGGCGGCCTTGCACCCTGCCGAGGCCGGTGAATTTGCCAAGGCCTCACTGGCTTCCCTCCCCCTGGCCGAACGTCGTTTCAACGCGGCCCGCGAACTACTGGCCCGGCATCCGCGGGTAGCCGGCAGTCCCATTGCGGCCATTGGATATTGCTATGGTGGCGGTGTGGTGCTGCACATGGCGCGTACTAGCGCACCTCTGGCGGCGGTCGCCAGTTTTCATGGATCACTAACTCCCAAGGCCAATCCCCTGCCCGCCGGCAGCAAGGCGCGTATCGTGGTGTTCAATGGTGCCGCCGATCCGCTGGTTCCTGC
This sequence comes from Gammaproteobacteria bacterium, assembly GCA_018222825.1. Lineage (GTDB taxonomy): Bacteria > Pseudomonadota > Gammaproteobacteria > Enterobacterales > Aeromonadaceae > Oceanimonas. The sequence goes on along the minus strand of JAAEZO010000043.1, from coordinate 11,286 downwards.
CGAGCAGGTTGCCGCCTTTCAGCAGGAAATGGAAACCGCCGGCGCTGATTACCTGCTGGTGAATTATCCCGGTGCCTTGCACGCCTTTACCAATCCGGGAGCCGATCGGGTGGCGGCCGAGTTCAATATGCCGGTGGGCTATGATGAAGCCGCCGATCGGGACTCATGGAGCCAGTTACAGATTTTTCTGCAAGGGACGTTTAAGTAATAGAAGTGTTCAGCGTTCGACTTTAAACAGGAACTTGAGCTGGCGTACCTCGCCATTATGTTCAACATCCAGTACCCAGGCCCACACCATGCTGCGCTCGGTACAGGCTCCTACCAGAGCCTGGCCTTGCCAGTGTCCGGGGGCCGTTTCGCTGACCAGCGCCGGTAGTGTACCCATGTACATGGTTTCTCCTTCCAGCCGACTGCGGGTGATCTTGACGTCGGGATCGGACAAGGTCACAGCAAGCTGAAACGGGGCTTCGGCCTGCAGTTTGTCTGCCTGCAACCGTGCTTCAGCCCACAAATCCCCCAGCTCAACCCGGCATTTATTGTGAGATATATCACAAAAATCAACATTAACTTTCTCTAATGCGGTGTCATCACTGTCGTTGACGTAGGTTCGTAGCCAAAATGCGCTGGATAGAATCCCCAATACCAGCAATATTTGCACCAGTTTGGGGCCGGTCAGTCGCTCTCTCATACCAATTCACTTCCTATATCGAACACAATTGACTCCCCCTTTTGATCTTGATCAAGGTAGTTTTTTATGCCTTGTGAGGGTGGTTAAGTGGTAACCACATTACTGTTTATACTGTTATTTTTGCAGCCACTCATTTATCATCGCCCTGTGTATTCAGTATTCCCGATTTGCTTTGTTAGCTTCATGTTAACGAAGCCGTTCAGGTATCTGATGCCGAAATGAAAAACGGTTGTCTTCAATCCTTCCTACGTGATCACCCCGTGTGAGCGCAAACCTGAATAACAGCAGTGGAAGCGGAACTATAACGATGAATCAAACTAATAATCAACCAAACTACAATTACACTGTAGTTCGCCAGTTTACGGTGATGACCGTAGTCTGGGGTATCGTCGGTATGTCACTGGGTGTGCTAATTGCGGCACAGCTGATCTGGCCTGCCCTCAACTTTGAAACACCCTGGCTAACCTATAGCCGTTTGCGTCCATTACACACCAACGCGGTTATCTTTGCGTTTGGTTGTAGTGCGCTGATGGCAACCTCCTTCTATGTCGTGCAGCGTACCTGTCAGACTCGCCTGTTTGGCGGCCCGCTGGCATCGTTCGTATTCTGGGGCTGGCAAGCCATTATTCTGGCGGCGATTATCACCCTGCCTCAGGGTTATACCTCGTCCAAAGAATATGCCGAGCTGGAATGGCCGATCGATGTCGCCATTGCCGTGGTATGGGTGGCTTACGCTATCGTGTTCTTCGGAACCCTGTACAAGCGTGCGACGTCCCACATTTATGTGGCTAACTGGTTCTACGGTGGTTTCATTCTGACCGTGGCCGTACTGCATATCGTCAACAGCATGGCAATTCCGCTGACAGGCATGAAGTCGTACTCCATGTATGCCGGTGCCGCCGACGCCATGATTCAGTGGTGGTACGGTCATAACGCCGTTGGCTTCCTGCTGACTGCCGGCTTCCTGGGCATGATGTACTACTTTGTACCCAAGCAGGCTGGTCGTCCGGTGTATTCTTACCGCCTGTCTATCGTGCATTTCTGGGCACTGATCACCCTGTACATCTGGGCCGGCTCTCACCACCTGCACTACACTGCCCTGCCCGACTGGGCTCAGTCTCTGGGCATGGTAATGTCACTGATCCTGTTTGTTCCTTCATGGGGCGGCATGATCAACGGCATCATGACCTTGTCCGGTGCCTGGCACAAACTGCGTTATGACCCCATTCTGCGCTTCTTGATCGTGTCGCTGTCGTTCTACGGCATGTCCACCTTCGAAGGCCCCATGATGGCGATCAAAACCGTTAACGCCCTGTCTCACTACACCGACTGGACCGTAGGTCACGTGCACTCCGGTGCGCTGGGCTGGGTTGCCATGGTATCTATTGGTGCTGTTTATCATCTGATCCCCAACCTGTTTGGTCAGGAGCGGATGTACAGCAACAAGCTCATCAATACCCATTTCTGGCTGGCGACCATCGGTACCGTGCTGTACATCGTGTCCATGTGGATCAGCGGTGTGATGCAGGGTCTGATGTGGCGTGCAGTGAATGACGACGGCACCCTGACCTACAGCTTTGTAGAAAGTCTGCAGGCCTCGTATCCGTTCTACTTTGTGCGTTTCATTGGCGGCTGCTTCTTCGTGACCGGCATGTTGCTGATGGCATATAACGCCTACCGTACCATTCAGGCGCCGAAAGGCTCCCTGCAAGCCATTCCCCAACCGGCATAAGGAGACTTGTGAATGAAGAACCCAAACAATCGTCACGAGTTGGTTGAAACAAATACAACCTGGTTGGTGATATTTACTATCATCGCCATCAGCTTCGGTGGCCTGGTAGAAATCGTGCCGCTGTTTTTTCAGCAGCAGACCAATGAGCCGGTTGAGGGCCTGCGCCCTTATACTGCGCTGGAAATGGAAGGCCGTGACATCTACATCCGTGACGGATGTCATGTATGTCACAGCCAGATGATCCGTCCCTTCCGTGCCGAAACCGAACGCTACGGTAACTATTCCGTTGCCGGTGAAAGCGTGTGGGAACACCCCTTCTTGTGGGGTTCCAAGCGTACCGGTCCGGATCTGGCGCGCGTAGGCGGTCGTTACTCCGACGAGTGGCACCGTGTGCATCTGCTCAATCCGCGTAACGTAGTGCCCGAATCAAACATGCCTGGCTTCCCCTGGTTGGAAACCAACATGCTGGATGGTGAGCAGACTGCAGCCAAACTGGCCTTGTTCCGTGACAGCTTCGGTGTTCCCTATACCGACGCCGATATTGCCGGTGCCGAGGCGGCGGTGAAGGGCAAAACCGAAATGGATGCCATCATCGCTTATCTGCAGTCTTTGGGCCACGCCCTTAAATAACCGGAGTCGATTATGGATTTCAGTACCCTGGAAGCGCTCAAGCCAACGCTGATCAGTTATCAGACTTTGGTATTGATGGTGATGTTTATTGGCCTGGTCTGGTGGGCCTACGGTAAACGACGCAAAGACAAATTCGATGCAATAGCCAACTCTATTTTTGATGATGAAAACCAGGCAAGCGGAACGCCTTCGGGGACTGAGCAGGATCGCGCAGGAGCTAATAAAAAATGAGTACTTTTCTAAGTGTGTTTGTAACCGTGATCAGCTTGGGGACCATTTTTGGTTGTCTGGCCCTGTTGATCTGGTGTTCTCGCGACAAAATGGGAATGGAAGAAGGTGCACCTACCGGCCATACCTATGACGGCATTACCGAACTGAACAACCCGCTGCCCAAGTGGTGGTCGTATCTGTTCGTGTTCATGTCGGTGTTCGCGCTGTTCTATCTGGCGTTGTATCCGGGTCTGGGTAACTTCAAGGGCCTGCTGGGCTGGCAGAGTTCCAACCAGAACGTGCGCTCGGTCGAAGAGTATCACGCGGCTTCAGCCGACGCGCGTGAACAGGGCAAGCTGGTGCAGTACGAGCGGGAAATGGTCAAGGCCGATGAAGTCTTTGGTGCCAAGTTCCGTGAGCTGACCTATGAAGCCGATGGCACTACCTATCGTGCCATTGCCGACATCGCTCTGGACGAAGATGCCACCAAGGTAGGCCAGCGTCTGTTCTTGCAGAACTGTGCCCAGTGTCATGGCTCGGATGCCCGCGGTGCTCGCGGCTTCCCCAACCTGACCGATGCCGACTGGCTGTATGGCGGTACGCCCGAGCAGATCAAAGCAACCCTGCTTCATGGCCGTAAAGCTGCCATGCCGGCCTGGGGTGCCAGCCTCGGTGAAGACGGCGTGCGTGAAGTGACCTCCTATGTACTGAGCCTGTCCGGCCGTAAGGTTGATGCAGTGGAAGCACAGAAAGGCGAGGCTCGCTTCGCCATGTGTGCTGCCTGTCACGGTATGGACGGCAAGGGTAACCAGGCCGTGGGCGCGCCCAACCTGACCGATGGTATCTGGCTCTATGGTGGCTCTCGCGCCGCAGTAGAAGACAGCGTGCGTAACGGTCGTGCCGGCGTAATGCCTGCCTGGCAAAGTATTCTGGGCGAAGACAAGGTTCACCTGCTCTCTGCTTATGTTTACAGCCTGAACAACACTAAATAAGGCCCACCGGGCTTTGGTAAAAAGCCCCGCTGGTCGGGGCTTTTTTTGTTATATTAGTCACCGCTTTTTTTGTCGTAGGAATTGGTTATGCAACGTCCCTGGTATCAGCAGTTCTGGCCCTGGTTTCTTATCGTATTACCGCTGTGTGCGGTAGCGGCCAGCCTTTATACCTTTCATCTGGCCAGCTCCGGGGCCGACAGCATGGTGGTCGATGACTACTACAAAAAAGGCCGCGCCATCAACAAGGACATCAGCGAGCTGAAAAAGGCCGTCGATCTGAAGCTGATAGCCGAGCTGCGCTATCAGAATGATGAGCTCATTCTCAAGATAGAGGGCCGGCATAACAAGGGTGAAGCCGTCAGAATGGACTTCAACCACCCTACTCTCGCCAAGCAGGATCAGAAGATACTGATGACCAGTGATGCGAACGGTGTGTATCGCGCGCGACTGGATCAGCCGTTGATGAAGGGGCAGTGGAATCTGCGGATTGAGGCCTTTGATGGTAACTGGCGTATGCAAAAGCGCATTAGTCTGCCGATAGCGGATCGGCTGCTCATTCGCGCCGGGGGTTGATCGTGGGCGGCTGCTTTCACTGCGGTGAGGCCATTCCCACCGGCAGTACCCATCAACTGGAGCTGGAGGGCATCACGCAGCCCTTCTGCTGTCCAGGCTGCTTGGCGGTGGCCGACACCATTATCGAATGCGGCCTGGGCAGCTATTATCAACATCGTTCTGCGAAGGCCCCCAAAGCCGATGCGGTTCCCGACGAGCTGAAACAGCTGCAGCATTACGATCTGGCCGAAATACAGCAAGACTTCGTCAGCAATAAAGACAATCTCAAAGAAGTGCAGCTCTCTATTTCGGGCCTCAGTTGTGCTGCCTGTGCCTGGCTGATCGAGCGTCACCTGGCGCGGGTGCCGGGTGTAGCGCTTATCCAGGTCAACACCACCACCGAACGGGCCCGTCTGCGCTGGCACGATGAACAGGTTCCCCTTAGCCGGCTGCTGGCCGCCTTTGCCGATATCGGCTATCAGGCGCGCCCCTTTCAGCCCCATCAACAGGAGCAGGCCTACAATCGGGAAGTGAAGTCGTACCTGCTGCGCATGGGCGTGGCGGGCATCGCCAGCATGCAGGTGATGATGGTGGCACTGGCGCTGTATGAGGATCTGTTTCCGGGCACCGATGCCGATTTGGTCGAATATTTTCGCTGGATAAGCCTGTGGTTATCGATTCCGGTGATGACCTACTCCGCCCTGCCCTTTTATCGTAATGCCTGGCGCGGGCTTAAAAACCGGGCGCTGAACATGGACTTGCCGGTGTCGCTGGCGATGGGGTTTGCCTTTGTCGCGTCTGTCTACGCCACGGTCACCCAGACCGGCGATGTCTATTACGAATGTGTGTCCATGTTCGCCTTTCTGCTGCTGACCGGTCGTTTTCTGGAAATACGCGCCAAACGTCGAGCGTCGGAAACTACCGCCAACCTTAGTCTGCTGGTGCCCATGCTGGCCCGGGTGGAAACCGATAGCGGCGAGCTGGAAGTGGCCGCCAAAACCCTGCAGCCGGGCCAAATTGTGCTGGTGGCTCCGGGCAGCCAGGTTCCGGCCGATGCCGAAATACTTAGCGGCAGCACCAGTGTGGATGAGTCGATGCTGACCGGCGAGCATCTGCCGGTAACCCGGCATCGGGGCGATACGGTCTTTGCCGGCACCACCAACATCGAATCGCCGTTGCGGCTGCGTGTGTTACGCTCGCTGGATGACGCCCGGGTGTCGGAAATTCTGCGCGCTCAGGACGACGCTCTGGCCGAAAAGCCCAAGGTTGCGCTGATTGCCGATCAGTTGTCGCGCTATTTTGTGGCGGCCCTGTTGCTGGTGACGCTGGCTACCTATCTGGTATGGCTGCAATTCGATGCCGATAAGGCGTTCTGGGTCATGTTGTCGGTGCTGGTGGCGACCTGCCCCTGCGCCCTGTCACTGGCGACTCCCACCGCGCTGACCGTCGCGACCTCACGCTTGAGCCGTTCGGGGGTGTTGGTACGTCGCGCCCATGTGCTGGATACCCTGCCCAAGGTCAATCGAATGGTGTTCGATAAAACCGGCACCCTGACCCGGGGTGAAGTCGCCGTTACGTCGGTGGCCCTGCTCGCCGAACTGAACGAGGCTCAGGCACTGGCGATGGCCGCCGCGCTGGAAGCCCAGTCAGAACACCCTATTGCCCGTGCCTTTGCTCCTTTTCGGGAGCCGGCGTTGGTGGTGACCGAGCGGGAAAACCGGGTTGGCCACGGCATTTGTGGTCTGGTAAAGGGTACCCGCTGGCGTTTGGGCAGTGGCGCCTGGCTGGCACCGGATAATAACGATGCCGAACTCTGCGTCTATCTGGCCAACGAACAGGGACTGGTAGCGCGTTTCGAATTGACCGATCCGCTGCGTGAAGAAGCCAGAGCCTTGATTGACGATTGCCGCGCGCTGGGCATCGCCACCACCATTCTTACCGGTGACAGCTCCGGTCAGGCCGAACAAGTCGCCAAGCGGCTCGGCGTCGACCAGCTGGTCAAGCATGCCAGCCCCGATGACAAGCTGGCCTATCTGCGCCGTTGTGACCAGGCCGGTGATATCTGCCTGATGGTGGGTGACGGCATCAATGATGCCCCGGTACTGGCGGGTGCGCATGTGTCGTTTGCCATGGCCGGCGGCACGGACATCGCCAAAAACAGTGCCGACGCCCTGCTGCTGTCGGATGATCTGCGTCGTATTCTGATCGCCCGTCATATTTCCGCTCGCTGCCGGCGAGTGATCAAACAGAACTTCAGTTGGGCACTGGGTTACAACCTGGTGGTGCTGCCTTTGGCGGCCATGGGCCAGGTTTCACCCTGGTTTGCCATGGTCGGCATGTCGGCCAGCTCGCTGATTGTGATGACCAATTCACTGAGACTGTCACGCTTATGAACGATATCGAAGTCTGGTACCTGATGATCCCCATCGCCATGGTGTTTGTCGCCATCGCCATCGCGGTGTTTTTCTGGTCGGTAAAAAGCGACCAGTTTGAAGATCTGGATCGACATGGCAGCAATATCCTGTTTGATGATGACGACACCGCCCATCGCCTGGCACAAGGTAAAAATCCACAGCATAAAGAAGAACAACAGCACGCGAACCAACAGAAGGACCCGCATGACCACTGAGCTTGATGCCTGGGCGGCCTTGCTGATCGGCCTGTTGGGGGCCGGCCATTGCATTGCCATGTGCGGCGGTGTGGCGGCGGCCTTTTCCATGGCCATTCCTGCCACCCAGCGGCGCTGGCACTGGTTGTATCTGCTTAGCTACAACGCCGGGCGCATCATCAGTTACAGCCTGGCCGGTGCTCTGGTCGGCGGCGTGTTCGCCAGTCTGGCGGACGTCAGCCTGGGTAAGCAGGGCCTGGTGTTGCTACGCGTGCTGGCCGGAGTCATGACCATACTGCTTGGCCTGTATCTGGCGCGCTGGTGGTTTGTGTTGTTGCGGCTGGAAAAGCTCGGTAATGGCCTCTGGCGCCATCTCAAACCATTGGCCGGTCGTTTTGTGCCATTCCGGCACCCGCTGGCGGCCCTGCCCTTCGGCATGATCTGGGGCTGGCTACCCTGTGGCCTGGTATATTCGGCACTGACCTGGAGTGCGGTGTCTGGCGGCGCGCTGGAAGGCGCGCGGGTTATGGCGCTGTTTGGCATCGGCACCCTGCCCACCCTGCTGGCATTAGGCGGCTTGGCCGGGCAGTTGCGGCATTGGCTCAATCATCCCGGCTTTCGTCAGTCTTCTGGTATCTTGTTGATTTTTTATGGTTTATTCACGCTTTATCAGGCTTTTTCGCTGCTTTACTAAACTATTATGCCCCGTTTATTAGTGCTATGATTACGTATTGATACCACTAAAGTATTGAGCTATGGGAAATCAGACAAAAACAATTAAAACTGCTGCGAGCAGTTGCGCCATCCACTGCCAGGATTGCAGTATCAGCCAGTTATGCATACCACTCGGGCTCAATTCCGATGAGCTGGACGAGCTGGACAACATCATAGAACGCAAGAAACCGATTCAGAAAAGCCAGGAATTGTTCAAGGCCGGTGAAGAGCTGAAGGCGCTTTATGCCATTCGCGCCGGCTCCGTCAAATCCTATACCATTACCGAACAGGGTGATGAGCAGATCACCGGTTTTCACCTGGCCGGCGATCTCATCGGCTTCGACGCCATCAACACCGGCAGTCATCCTTCTTTTGCCCAGGCGCTTGAAACCTCCATGGTCTGCGAGATTCCCTACGAGGTGCTGGACGACCTGTCGGGCAAGCTGCCCCGCTTGCGTCAGCAAATCATGCGGTTGATGAGCAATGAAATCAACGGCGACCAGCAGATGATACTGCTGCTGTCCAAGAAAACCGCCGAAGAACGACTGGCCGCTTTTCTGCACGGTCTGTCGAGCCGTTTTTCCCAGCGCGGTTTTTCTGCACGCGAGTTTCGTCTCACCATGACCCGGGGTGATATCGGCAATTACCTGGGACTGACGGTTGAAACCGTCAGCCGTCTGCTTGGCCGTTTTCAGAAAACCAACCTCATCGAGGTGGACGGTAAATATATTCGCATTCTGGATCTACCGGCGTTGGCCCAGCTGGCTGAAGCCCCCACTTCGGCCTGATTCTTACTTTCATGAAAGGGACGCTTTATGATCAAGTATCAACACATTCTGGTGGTGATGGATCCGGTGGCAGAAAATCAGCCGGCCCTGCATAGGGCCGTGTCTGTTGCCGCGCTGCAGGAGCAGGCCGGTATCACCCTGTTTTTGCCCATCTACGACTTTTCCTATGAAATGACCTCGATGCTGTCCAGCACCGAGCGGGACGAAATGCGTGAGGGTGTCGTTCAGGGCCGGGAAGAGTGGTTGAAAACCCTGCTTGCTCCCTATGCAGACAGCAAGATTAACTTCGAGATCAAGGTGGTATGGCATAGCCGCCCCTTTGAAGCCATTATCCAGCAGGTGCAGGATGGCCAGCACGATCTGGTGGTAAAGAGCACCCACAAGCACGCCATGATCCAGTCCTTCATCTTTACCCCTACCGACTGGCATCTGTTGCGCAAATGTCCCTGTCCGGTATTGTTGGTCAAGGAACGAGACTGGCCCATGGGCGGCAATGTGCTGGCGGCCGTTAACTGCTGTAGCGACGATAAAGATCAGGAAGCACTGAACAACAAGATCATCGGTGTCAGTGCACAGGTGGCCGAGTTGCTGTCGGCGAGCCTGCATCTGGTGAACGCCTACCCGATAACGCCGACCAACATGGCGCTCGAGCTGCCCGACTTCGACCCCCAGGTCTATAATGCCGCGGTGAAGAAGCACCATGAGCGCGCCCTGTATGAGTATGCGGTGCGCTTCGATCTGGAAGCCAGCGCCTTGCACCTGGAAGAAGGTTTGGCAGAAGAAGTCATTCCTCGTTGTGCCGACGAAACCAACGCCAGCCTGGTGATTCTGGGATCGGTGGGTCGCACCGGTCTGTCCGCCGCCCTGCTCGGCAATACCGCCGAGCATGTGATCGACAAACTGAGCTGTGACGTACTGGTGCTGAGGCCCGATGCCTGATCTCTCGACTGGCGCCTTGCCCTTGAGGCGCCAGTCACTATAATAGCCCCAGTTTTTTTGCCGGGGTTACCATGACCGAACAAGCCACTTCCGAACCAATCAACGCTGCTCAAACAGAGTCAGTGCAAACTGCCAAGCAGGTATACAACTTCAACAAGCTGTACAAGCGACTGCGCCGAAATGTGGGCGAAGCCATTGCCGATTTCAACATGATTGAAGACGGTGATCGGGTCATGGTGTGTCTGTCCGGTGGCAAGGACAGTTATGCCATGCTCGATATTCTGCTCAACATGAAAGCCCATGCGCCGATCCATTTCGACATTATTGCGGTGAACCTGGATCAGAAACAGCCGGGCTTTCCCGAGCATGTGCTGCCCGCCTACCTGGATGAACTGGGTGTGGAATACAGAATAGTGGAAGAAGACACCTACTCCATCGTGATGGACAAGGTGCCGGAAGGAAAAACCACCTGCTCGCTGTGCTCCCGGCTACGCCGGGGTATTCTGTACCGCACCGCCACCGAGCTGGGGGCCACCAAAATTGCGCTCGGCCATCACCGAGACGACATTCTTGAAACCCTGCTGCTGAACATGTTCTATGGCGGCACCATGAAGTCGATGCCGCCCAAGCTGGTCAGCGATAACGGCAAGCACGTGGTAATCCGCCCCTTGGCTTACTGTAAAGAGAAAGACCTGGTGAGTTTTGCCGAGGCGAAAGCCTTCCCGATCATTCCCTGTAATCTCTGCGGCTCGCAGGAAAATCTGCAACGGCAGGCCATCAAGAACATGCTGCAAGATTGGGACAAGCGCTTCCCCGGCCGCATCGAAAGCATGTTCCGTTCGCTGCAGAATCTGGTGCCTTCTCATCTGCTGGATCATCAGCAGTTTGACTTCAAGAGCATCAACAGCGATTCGGGCGTGATCGACGGCGGCGACATCGGTTTCGACAAGCCGGAGGTGGCGCCGCGCTTTATCGATGAAGACGAGGACGATAGCGCACCGGCACTGGGTGAACGACTCGATATCATCGAAGTGAAATAACGATGAAGATGACATAACAAAAAAGGCGCTGCGGCGCCTTTTTTGTTGGTGATTTTACTAACGGCAAAAGTCAGTGTTTTATCCTGCCAGGTCTCTGTTTTTACCGAGGCTATATTTCAGTGTTTAGATGTTTATACCGCCATGCCGTAAAAAGTAGAGTAACTCGCTGACACGTGTCTTTTTGTAATCAGTGAGTTCTGTCTCTATCACGGCTTCTGACGATTGCAAAGTGAAGCAGAAACACAGGGTGGTGAGGCATAACTAGGTTAACCCTCACCTTCTGACTATTACCGTTTAAAACCAGGGCGTGATCCGTACTGCCGGCAAGGACAGGCTGTGCTCGCCAGCCAGTTCGGCCTTGTTCAACTGTTGCTGTTCCAGGCCGTTCAAACG
>JAAEZO010000262.1 GCA_018222825.1 Gammaproteobacteria bacterium | reverse complement strand
TCGCGATTATCGGTGGTGGGGTGATTGGGTTGACCACCGCCTATGCCCTGGTCAAAAAAGGGGTTCAGGTCGAGCTGTTCGAGCAACGGAATGCGGTTGCCATGGAAACCAGTTTCGCCAATGGTGGTCAGCTGAGCTATCGCTATGTGGCGCCATTGGCCGACGCCGGGGTGCCGTTGCAGGCGTTGGGCTGGATGCTGAAAAAGAATGCTCCGCTGCGCTTTCAGCCACGCATGAACCCCGAACAATGGCGCTGGTGTCTGCGCTTTTTGCTAGCCTGCCGCCGCAGCGTCAACCAGTCCAATGGCGCCCACCTACTGCGACTGGCACTGCATAGCCAGCAGATATTGAGTGACTGGCGTGAGCAGGATGGTCTGAACGACTTCGCCTGGCGTGCCAATGGCAAGCTGGTCATTTATCGCGATGGCGCCAGCTTCAAAAAAGCCGCCGCTGGCGTCAATGCCGGCTCACCGCAACGCGTGCTGGATACCGCACAATGCGTCGAAGCCGAGCCCGCGCTGGCCAGCCTGGCCGCTCAGTTACGGGGTGGTATTTTTTCGCCCGGCGATGAAGTAGGCGATTGCCATCGGTTCTGCCAACAGCTGTTACAACGCCTGCGCGAGCACTCCAACTTCACCCTGCACACTGGGCAAACCGTGAACAAACTGCAGCTTGAACGCGGGCAGGTTCGGGCCTTGTCGCTGACCAAGGGCGATGTGGCGGTCGACCATCTGGTGGTGGCCGCCGGCATTGGCAGCGCCGCCTTGCTGCGGCCGCTGGGGCTGAAGCTGCCGCTGTATCCCCTGAAGGGCTACAGCCTGACGCTGCCCGTGACCGACTACGCCACTGTGCCGCAAACCAATGTGACCGACTACGATCGCAAAATCGTTTACGCCCGCCTGGATGATCAGCTGCGCGTCGCCGCCATGGTCGACATCGGCGACTGGAACACCGAGCTCGATGCCCGCCGCATTGCCTCGTTGCGCCTGCAGGCGCAGGCCTGTTTTCCGCACGCGGGCGATTATCAAACGGCCACCGCCTGGGCCGGTCTGCGCCCTGCCACCCCCGAAGGCACGCCACTCATCGGGCGCAGCGGCATCAACAATCTGTGGCTGAATGTCGGCCATGGCAGCCTGGGCTTTACTCTGGCCTGCGGCAGCGCTGCTACACTGGCTGATCTGATCGATAATGAACCTGCCGCTATTTCCCTGGCAGGTTTGCAACTGGTGTCCTGATGTATTCACCTGCTTTTATTGGCATTTAACGGCGTATTACATTACCGTGAATGCCTCATATGGATACACATATAAAAATGTGCTAATCATAAGAAAATGAAGATGTTATTTGGAAGATAACCCGAGGGTATAAATATGGATATGTCTAATCGCAAGGCCATCAAGCTGGTAACCGGCGCCGTAACGGCCCTGCTGTTCAGCACCCAGGCCAGCGCAGAAACGCGCTACGTGACCATCGGCACCGGCGGCCAGACCGGTGTGTATTATACCGCCGGTCAGTCGGTGTGCCGTTTTCTCAACCGCGGTGCCGAAGAGCATGACATAAAATGTAATGCTCCCTCTTCGGCAGGTAGTGTCGGCAATATCGTCTCGCTGCAAAACGGCGACTACGACTTCGGCTTTATTCAGTCCGATCACCAGTACAAGGCACTGGAAGGTCAGGCCCCCTTCGACAAGAAGCCGGTCGCCAATCTGCGCGCCGTCTTCTCGCTGCAAAGTGAAATTCTCACCGTGGTGGTGCGTAACGACAGCAACATCGACAGCGTCGAGGATCTCAAGGGCAAGCGTGTCAACATCGGCGTACCCGGCTCCGGCAGCCGCGATACCTTTGATGAATTTATGCAGGCCAGCGGCTGGACCAAAGACAACTTCTCTCTCGCCGCCGAGCTGAAACCGGCTGAAATGGCCGCGGCCCTGGGCGACAACAACCTGGATGCCATCACCTATGTGGTCGGTCACCCCAGTGGCGCCATTCAGGAAGCGCTGACCACCGCCGATGCCAAGCTGATCCCGGTAGAAGGTGCCGGTGTCGACAAGCTGCTGGAGAAGGCGAGCTACTTCACCCGCGCCAACATTCCTGCCGGCCTCTATCCGGGTGTTGATCAGCCCATTCCTTCCATCGGCGGCAAGGCAGTACTGGCTACCACGGCAGAAACCGATCCGGAAGTGGTCTATCAGCTGGTCAAGTCCGTGTTCGACAACCTGGAGCGTTTCAAGCGTCTGCACCCCGCCTTTGCCGATCTGAAGGCAGAAGACATGATCAGTGCCGGTATTACCGCGCCGCTGCATGAAGGAGCTGCGCGTTTCTACAAGGAAAAAGGCTGGCTGTAACCGTCTGCCGGCAACGCAGTAAGCCGTGAGATATCCGTCAACGGGCACATGCCCTGACATCGGTATCTGTTGGCAACCAAACCTCTCCCGTCATCACGGGGGAGGTTTTCTCCTTTCTGTTGCACCACCAAAATAGGTATTCCCTATGTCAGCAAAACAATTGTCCGCAGAGGAGCTGATCGCCCAGGATGTCGGCGCGCGCTCACCC
>JAAEZO010000261.1 GCA_018222825.1 Gammaproteobacteria bacterium | reverse complement strand
CTCGTGCGGTGGGACGAATTACTTTCTTTTAAATAAATATTTTTTATACTCTGCGCTCAATCTTTCACCTCAAAAAAATTATGTATCAATCGCGGATTCGCCTTCTGTTCAGTCAACTCTGGGCACAGATTTTTTGGCTTGTACTGATGCTGGTGCTTGCACGCTATGCCATGTTCAGCCAGTTTACCGATTCGTCCATTCTCGCCGAGCGTGGTGACGATGTGCAGCGCATGTGGCTGTTCGGATTACGCTACGATCTTCGTATTGCCGGTATGGCCTTCGCCCCCTTGTTACTGTCCGGGCTATTGCTGGCTATGCATGATAAAAGCTGGGGCTACTGGCGACGTCTGGCGCCCGGCTTTATTGCGGTGATCACTGTCATTGTCGCTGCCGCCGCCATCAGTAATTACTATTACTATCAGACCTATCATAACCATTTTGACGTGTTTGCCTTTGGCCTGTTTGAAGATGACACCAGCGCCGTTATCGCCAACATAGGTCAGGACTATCCCGTGGCACAGGCCAGCTTGCTGGCCCTGCTGGCTGCCGCGCTACCCACCTGGTGGGCATCCAGAGGCATGAAGTCGATCACCAGCAAGCCCCGGTGGTCGCTGACCGTATTTACCGTATACGTATTGATCGGCATCAGTCTGGTGTTTGTACTGGCACGCGGAAGTGTCGGTACCTTCCCGTTGCGAAGGAGTAATGCGCAGGTATCGGAGCTGACCGTGCTCAATCAGCTGACCCCCAATGCCATCATGGCGCTGGACTGGGCCTGGAAAGACAAGAAAACGGACGTTGCTTTCACGGCGGTAAGCCCGGAGCAAGGGAAGCAACTCATTGAAACATTGGGGTTTGATGCTATTACCGAACAAACCCCGGCCAACGCGTACCTGGAACAGTATCCTCCCCATGTGGTCATGGCGCTGATGGAAAGTCTGGGCAGCAACATGCTGGCTTTCGATCAGCAGGGTAACAACGATTTGCTTGGTCGGCTGCGGCCTCATTTTGAGCAGGACTTTCTGTTCAAACGCTTTCTGTCTCAGGATAACGGCACCGCACCTTCACTGGCGGCTCTGTTTTTCAATAGTCCGGTACAGAACATCAGCCATTCTTCGGCTCAGAACGTCGACCTCGACACCCCTTTCGATGTTTATAAACAGGCCGGCTACCGCATTGTTTTTATTTCGCCCGGCAACATGATGTGGCGCAATCTGTCCAGCTACCTGCCGCAGCAAGGCGTCGACCAGGTGTATGACCAAAACTCGCTACTGGAACGCTATCCGGAAGCCGAACAATACATGACCGACTGGGGGCTGCCCGACGAATATGCATATCGGCTGGCGGAAACCCTGCTGAAAGAGTCGGTACAGCCACTGTTCATCAGCATATTGAGCGTGACCAATCATCCGCCCTACGTCACACCTGACACTTATACACCAGGGCCGGTAGCTATAACCCCGGACTACGCCACGCATGCCGAAGACGGTGAAATTGAGCAGCACAACATACTCACCACCTTCCAGTATGCAACCGATGCACTGGGCGGCTTCATCAGTGATATCAAGGCATCCGAGCTGGCAGAGCAGACGCTGATTGCCGCTACCGGCGATCATCAGATGCGCCGGCTAAAGGCCTTTTATCCTTATGAGCAGGTACTGGATAGAGCCGTGCCCTTTTATCTTTATGTGCCTACATCCATTCAACAGCACAGTGACTGGCACTATGAGCCTCAACGCGTGGGCTCGCACAAAGACATCATGCCGACCCTGTACCACTACAGTCTTTCCCGACAGTCCTATCTGACCCTGGGTGGCCGTAACATGCTGTCTGAGAAAGATGATCCAACTCGGGCCTTTGGCTACAACGTTTTATTGTGGGTCGACAAGCAAGGTGCTTATACTCTCAATGATCAGCCGACATTTTACCCTTGGCAGCCGGATAGTGAGCTTAGGCTGAGCGCGGAAGGCCAACCGGTGTCGTCAGCCCAGGCTGAGCGCCTGAGTGCGTATCCACAGCTATGGCGCTGGCATATCAATCAACAAGTCAAAGGCTACGCGCTGGACTGAATGTGGCAGAGCAGCCAATAAAAAAGCCGGGCCATTTTAAATGGCCCGGCTTTTTTCATATCTTAGATTCCGTACTGTTCCCGGTAGGCTCGCACCCGTTCCAGATGCTCGCTCATACCCGGCTGCTCGCTCAGGTATTCAATCAGATCGGCCAGAGTAATGATGGCGGTCACTTCGGCGTTATAGTCCCGCTCCACTTCCTGAATGGCCGACAGTTCACCCTTGCCTTTTTCCTGACGATCCAACGCAATCAGCACTCCGGCAAGCACAGCGCCGTTGGCCTGAATGATGTCCATCGACTCGCGAATGGCGGTACCGGCGGTGATCACGTCATCCACCAGCATGATACGGCCAACAAGCGGACTGCCTACCAGGTTGCCACCTTCACCGTGGGTCTTGGCTTCCTTGCGGTTGAAGCAATAAGGCACGTCCTGATCGTGCACTTCGGCCAACTGCACCGCGGTGGCACTGGCGATGGGAATGCCCTTGTA
>JAAEZO010000260.1 GCA_018222825.1 Gammaproteobacteria bacterium | reverse complement strand
TGGTAACCGTCTTTGGCACAGTGCTTGAGCCCCTCGGTCACCAGCTGCTGGGCGGTGTCGGTGCTGAGCACAGTGGTACTGACGGTTTGCGCCTGAGCACCCAGGCTGGCCAGGGCCAGTAACGCCAGATATTTTTTCATCATTGTTCTCTCCGTGGTAAATGTCCCGCTCACTATAGCCCTAAGCCGATGCCGCTACATTGCCGTTTCATTACAGTACGAGTGCGAAGCAGGCAGCCTCTTGCGTCACTGTTACAATACCCGCCTATCAATGCATGACGGAAAGCGCCCATGGAACTGTTGCTGGTGGAAGACGACGCCAAAATTGCCGATTTTATTCAGCGCGGGCTGGGTGAACAGGGCTACCGCATACGGCATTGCCTTCGGGCAGAAGAGGCGGTACTGGCCGCGCGAGAAGGCGCCCCCGCTCTCGCCATCGTCGATATCATGCTGCCCGGCCAGGACGGCCTCAGCCTGGTGCAACAATGGCGCAGCCAGGGCATGGGCTTTCCCATCCTGATGCTGAGCGCCCGCCGCTCGGTGGATGACAGGGTGCAGGGATTACGCCTGGGCGGAGACGACTATCTGACCAAGCCCTTTGCCTTCAGCGAGCTGCTGGCGCGAGTCGAGGTACTGCTGCGCCGCAGCAACAGGCCGCCGCATGCGCCGGAGCACACCTTGCAACTGGCCGATCTGGTGCTGGATCCGCTGGGCAAGCAAGCCAGTCGCGCCGGCCGGCGACTTCAGCTGCAACCACGGGAATACGTGCTGCTGGAATTATTGCTGCGCCATCAGGGCCGGGTTTTGAGCCGCCACCAGATTCTGGAGCAAGTCTGGGACTATCGTTTCGATCCCCAGACCAACGTTGTCGATGTGCTGATCTGCAGATTGCGCAACAAGATCGACAAGGGTCACCCACAAAAACTGCTGCATACCCTGCGAGGAATAGGCTATGTCCTGCGTATCGACTGAACCCCGTTTCGCCACCGGCTGGATCCTCACCCTCTGGTATCTGCTGCTGATGACTCTGGTGACCGGCGGCCTGCTGCTGGCCGGCGATCACCTGCTGGGCAAGCGCCTGCTGGAAAAGGACCAGCAGCTGGTCAGTACCCTGATGGACAACTATCAGCGGGTCGGCCAGGACGCCGGCCCCGATAAACTGCTGCATGTATTACACCGGGATCGGGAGTTTCTGCAACTCAGCCACTACCGGCTGCGCTTCGACGCTCCCGACGGTCGCCGGCTGTTTACGGCCGGCTCTCCGCTGCCCGAACCGGGTGTTGGTCTGCTGGACGATGGCAGCTGGAGCCAGCAGATGAATATTGGCGACCACCGGCTGCACATTGCGCTTGATGCCGGGCCACGGCAGCAGGATCTGGCTCGCTACCGGCTGACCATGCTGCAACTGATGCTGCCCATGCTGCTGTTCAGCCTGCTGCTGGTCGCCTGGCTGACCCACAGCACACTGCGGCCCATTCAGAACCTGATCCTGCGGGTGGCCGGCCTGCAGCGCGACGGGCTGGAACAAGCGGTGCCGCTTACCGCCTCTCCGCGCAGCGAGCTGGGTCGGCTGACCCTGTTGTTCAACCAGCAGATGAGCCGGATTCATCGGCTGGTCTGCGGCCTGCGTCACGCCCTGGACAGCGCCGCCCACGATTTGCGCACTCCCCTCACCCGCCAGCGACTCAGCCTGGAGCAGGCGCTGTCGAGCGACGATGCCGCTCAGTGGCGGGAAAGCCTGCTCGACTGCGCCGAGGAAAACCAGCGCATGGAGGCCCTGCTCGGCTATCTGCTGGCCATTACCGCCGCCGAGCAGGGGCTGGATCCGGCCCACGAACGCGACTGCGAACTGGATGAAATTCTGCGCGACACGGTCGATCTCTACGACATGGCCGCCGAAGACAAGAAGGTGCAGCTGACCACCGACATCGACGGCGACCTTCGGCTGCGGGGCGATGCCCAGGCCCTGCGTCAGGCCTTTGCCAACCTGCTCGACAATGCGCTCAAGTACACCCCGGCCGGGGGCCGTATTCGGCTGCAGGCACACCGGCAAGGGGCCGAAATTCGAGTGCGGCTCATCGACTCGGGCATCGGTATCGACCCGGCCGACCTGCCCCATGTGTTCGAACGGCTGTACCGGGCCGACAGCAGCCGGCAGAGTCCCGGCCATGGGTTGGGGCTGACCCTGGTCAAGGCGATACTCGACAACCACCGCGCTCGCATCACCGTAGAATCGGACCAGCGCGGCACCCGCATCGAGTGTCGATTTCCCAGCGGCTGATACTGCCAAACCGGTTACATAGCCGATCGATTGGGTGGCACGGTAAGGGGCGGATAAAGGGCCCGCTCCGCCGACACGCCATGAATACGTCCATGTAGGCTCCGCCGCGCCATCCCAGGCGCGGAGGGTTGGCGTAGCAGACCCTTCACCCTCCCTGATGCTCCGGTATTGCCTGTTGGCGTTGTCTGCGGAAGAGTCGGCGCTCAAGAAGAATCGTCAATATGATCAAATACTTAACGGAATTGGTATTACCTCGAAAAGCATCGAGTGATAGAATGCAAACATCTCAACATCAGCAGGATAAGTAATGAAATT